>JBDTSN010000358.1:0-3691 GCA_039931145.1 Burkholderiales bacterium
GGCGGCACGACGGCTGGCGGGGCTGGTGCGGGCGCTGGCTCCGGGCCGCTACTGCATGCGGCGAGCACTCCTAGAATGGATACGAGCAGCGCGCTGCGCGAATGGCGCAGCAGCGCAGGCTCGATTCGGTTCGCGCCAGGCCCGCTTGCGGATGGCGACGCGTCACCAGGAAACCCGACCATGTGGATCATCGTGCTGGAAGCGCTTGGCGCCGGACTCTTGCTGGTGCTGATTGTCTGGTGGACCATGTTTTCCGGCCGCAAGCGCGGCGAGCGCCGCCCGCCGCCGGACTGAACGCGGGACGCGCCCGGCCCCTCACGACCGCACGACTTGTCAGTGCAGGGCCGAAGCGAGCGCGAGCGCGAATTCGCCGACCGTCGCCTCGAACGGCATCGCCTCTTCCGTCATGCAGAAGTAGCTGCCCTGCATCGTGCCGCTCGGTGTCGGCAGGCGCAGCCAGCTCGTGTACTCGAAGGTCTCGCCGGGCTGCAACATCGGTTGCTTGCCGACGACGCCCAGGCCGCGCACCTCTTCGATGCGGCCGGTGGCGTCGGTGATGATCCAGTGGCGGCCGATCAGCTGCCCCGGCACGTCGCCGCTGTTCGTGATGCGCACCGTGTAGGCAAATGCGTGCTCGCCAGCCTCGGGCTGCGATTGATCGGGCAGGGGGCGCACGTTGACGGTGCAGCTGAATTCGGGTTTGGACATGGCTGCATTATCGGAGCTGCGCTTGATGCGCTCCGGCGCGCCTCTGCGCACTCCTAGAATTGCCTCACGCTTTTGCACTTCTCCATCGCCATGCGCCAAGCCCTGATCGCTCCCAGCCTGCTCTCGGCCGACTTCGCCCGCCTCGGCGACGAGGTGCGCGACGTGATCGCCGCCGGCGCCGACTGGATTCACTTCGATGTGATGGACAACCACTACGTGCCGAACCTCAGCTTCGGCCCGATGGTCTGCCACGCGCTGCGCAAGCACGCGGCAAAGGCCGACGGCAGCCAGGTCCCGATCGACGTCCACCTGATGGTGCAGCCGGTCGATGCGCTCGCCCAGGCCTTCGCCGACGCCGGCGCCGACAGCATCAGCTTTCACCCCGCGGCGAGCCTGCACGTGGACCGCACGCTGCAACTCATCAAGGCGGCCGGCTGCAAGGCGGGCCTCGTGTTCAACCCGGCGGCGTCGCTCGACGTGCTGGAGTGGGAGATCGACAGCCTCGACATCGTGCTCGTGATGAGCGTGAATCCCGGCTTTGGCGGCCAGAGCTTCATTCCCGGCGCGCTGAAGAAGATCGAGCGCGTGAGGAAGCTCATCGACGCCAGCGGGCGCGACATCCGCCTCGAGGTCGATGGCGGCATCAAGGCCGACAACATCCGCGCCGCCTTCGACGCCGGCGCCGACACCTTCGTCGCCGGCAGTGCGATCTTCGGCCAGCAAGACTACAAGGCCGTGATCGCGGCGATGCGGGGCGCGATCGCGGGTTGAATGCCCCATTGGCGCACCGTCCTCCAATAGCCCGTTGCAACGAAAGGGCATTCATGTGACGGCGTTCTCGATTGACGGCCGCAGTCCACCATGCGCGGTCACTATTGACGGTCGACCCAAAGGACATTTCCTATGAACATCAAGCCGATCTCGCTCGGAATAGCCGCTCTGCTGCTCGCCGCCGGTGCCGGCTTGGCATGGGCGAACGACCTCAAGCTCAGCGGGGCGCAGGAGGTGCCGCCCGTCACCACTTCGGCGTCGGGCACAGGCAGCATCACGGTCGCTCCGGACGGTGCCGTCAGCGGCAGCGTCAAGACGACCGACCTGGCCGGCACGATGGCGCACATTCACCTCGCGGCGATGGGCAAGAACGGCCCCGTCATCATTCCGTTGACGAAGGCGGGGGACGGCGTGTGGTCGGTGCCGGCCGGCGCCAAGCTCAGTGTCGAGCAGATGAAGAGTTACGAGGCGGGCGACCTCTACGTCAACGTGCACAGCGACGCCCACAAGGGCGGCGAGGTCCGCGCCCAGATGAAGCCCTGACGCGGCCGGCGCCGCGTGCGCCGAACGTGGTCAGCGCGCGGCGTGCGGTCATGCGCGACGCTGATCGCGCAGCATGAAGAGGTAGAGCGACTCGACCTTCTCTCGCGCCCACGGCGTTTTGCGCAGCAGCCTGAGGCTCGACGTGATGCTCGGTTCGTGCGTGAAGCAGCGCAACGGGATGCGCTCGCCGAGTTCCTCCCAGCCGTAGTGCTCGACGAGCGCGTTGACGATCGCTTCCAGCGTCAACCCATGGAGCGGGTTGCGCGCTTGTTCGGGCGGATCCTTCGGGCTGGACATGCGGCGATTCTGGCCTGAACCGCGTGCGTTCGCGGCAGAAGGCGCGCCGGGCGCTCGCCCTGTGCTGTCAGACTGTCAGAATCCGTCGGATTCAACGAAGCCGCGCAGCGCCCCTTGCATTCCGATCCTCATTCCGCTACCGGGCTTCAAGCCGCGATCATCGATCTCGACGGCACGCTTGTCGACACGCTGGAGGACTTCGTCGCCGCGCTTGGCGCGACGCTTGCCAGCTTCGGATTGCCGCCGGTAGATCGCACTTTCGTCGCACGCACCGTCGGCAAGGGCTCCGAGCACTTGCTGCGCGGCACGCTCGCCGAGGTGGGCGCCGACGCGGGGCTGTTCGACATGGCGATGGAGCGCTACCAGCAACACTACCGGGTGATCAACGGCCGCCACGCGCACGTGTACCCGGGCGTGGCAGAAGGGCTGGCGCTTCTTTCATCCCACGGCTTGAGCCTGGCGTGCCTGACGAACAAGCCGACAGTCTTCGCGCGCGAGCTGTTGCGGGCCAAGGACCTGGCCAGGCATTTCAGCCACGTCTTCGGCGGCGATGCGTTCGCCCGGCGCAAACCCGACCCGCTGCCGTTGCTCGAGACGTGTGCCGCGCTTGGCTGCGAGCCGCGGCGCACGCTGATGATCGGCGACTCGCGCAATGACGCGCAGGCGGCGCGCGCCGCGGGTTGCCCGGTCGTGCTCGTCACCTATGGCTACAACCATGGCCAGCCGGTGCGCGAGGTCGACGCCGATGCCTTTGTCGATCGGATCGACGAGATCGACGTTGAGCGCATGGCTTCCATCTCGTCGATGCGCCACGGAATCGGGAGAAGCTAATCGTCGCAATGGCGGCAGGCGTTCCCGACGCGAGGTTTGAGGTGATGTGACGATACGCTTCGCACTGCGGAGTCCGGCCGTACGCCCCGCCTGCTACACTTTTTGCATGTTCAGCGCGCGCAAGTTCACGCACAGGTCGCACGACCGGGGAGCCTGGCCCTGGCGTCAGCCCGCCGCGCCGATTTAGGCGCTGGCGGATCGCGTCGGGGGCGAATCGACGCCGCCGCGCCTTCCGACCCCCACCGGGCCGCATTCGATCGGCCCTGATCAAATCGCATCACTCCGCACGCCGAGCCCTCGCGCAGTTGCGGGATCGTGGAAGGTCTTGCAGACGTGATCACCGAACTTGAATTCAAGAGCCTTGCGCAGCAGGGCTACAACCGCATCCCGCTGCTCGTCGAGGCCTTCGCCGACCTCGAGACGCCGCTTTCGCTGTACCTGAAGCTCGCCTATGCCGACGGCAGCGGCAAACACAGCTTCCTGCTCGAATCGGTCGTCGGCGGCGAGCGCTTCGGGCGCTACTCGTTCATCGGCCTGCCGG
>JBDTSN010000359.1:0-3665 GCA_039931145.1 Burkholderiales bacterium
TCTTCTCGCTCTCGTGCTTGGTCATGAAGTACGGATGGTCGAGGCCCTCGGCCTCTTCGAACATGTCCTCGCGAAACACGCCTTCGTAGAGGCCGGCGGCGGCGATCGACGAGACGTGATGAAAGTGCTTGGCATCGATCGCCTTCGCGAATTCGATCGCACTGCGCGTGCCTTCGATGTTGACCTTGACCTGGCTCTCCTCGTCGGCCGACAGGTCATACACCGCCGCGAGGTGGTACAGGTGGTCGATCTTGCCCTTGAGCTTCTTGATGTCGTCGGTGCTCGCGCCGAGCTTCTTTCTCGTCAGATCGCCGAGCACGGGAATCGCGCGCGCCTTGGTCACGCCCCAATACGCGAGCAAGTCCGCCACCTTGCGTTCGCTCTCAGGGCGCAGCAGGAAGTGCACGACCGCGCCGCGTCTTGCGAGCAGCGTCTTGACGAGCCGTTTGCCGATGAATCCGGTCGCGCCGGTGACGAAATACTGCATGGGTTCTCCTCGTGGCGGGTAGCGTGCGCACGCGCATTCTTACCCATGCCGCCTGGGCTGCGCCTCGCGCTTTCGCCAAATCACCGCACCGGCCGGCCACGTGCGGCCCAAGGCGTTGCCCCTGAATCGCAGACCGGATTAGGCTTTCCTCTCCACGCCGAGTGCATATAGTCAGCCTTGGTTCGTCGCTCCACAGGGGAGCGGCTGCTGCACGCAAAGGCGCATTCACCATGGTCAAGAAACTCAAAGCTCTCAGCGAAAGGCAGGCCGCCGGCCCGGCGGGTCTGCTTGACGGCCCACTCGCACACACGGTCAAGGATTCGGCGCAGCAGATCTGGCTCGCCGGTCTCGGCGCGTTCTCGAAGGCGCAGGCCGAGGGCGGCAAGGTGTTCGAGGCGCTCGTGAAGGATGGCATCTCGCTGCAGCGCAAGACGCAGACCGCCGCCGAGGACAAGATCACCGAGGTGACGAGCAGGATGACAAACATGGCGGGCGGCATTTCGGGCAAGGCAACGCAGCATTGGGACAAGCTCGAGACGATCTTCGAGGAGCGCGTCGCCAAGGCGCTCAATCGCCTGGGCGTGCCCTCGGCGAAGGACGTTGATGCGCTGATGGCGCGCATCGACGCGCTCAGTGCGAACGTGGCCAAGCTGTCGGGTGCGCCGGCGGCGAAGAAGTCCGCCGGAAAGCCCACGGCAAAGACGGCCGCGGTGAAGAAGTCAGCAGCGAAGAAGGCTGCCAAGCCTGCCGCAAAGCGTGCCACGCGAAAGTCCGCAGCGGCCTGACGCTGCGGCGCCCACACGCGCCAAGCTGGCGCCCGTGGGTAACAGCCGCACCACTGCTGCACCGCGGCCACCCAGCGGGAGTTCTCACGAACGGCCCGCCACCGAGACAGCGTCACGCGTCGGTTTGGCCCTGGCATGCGGCGGTCGAGCCGCTGCTGCGCAGCGGTCGCCCGGGGGCGGTGATGACGAACGGTCCGCCGCCGCAACATCGTCACGCGTCGGCCTCGCCCTCGCAGGCGGCGGGCCGTTGGGCGCGATCTACGAAATCGGCGCGCTGTGCGCGCTCGAGGAATCGCTCGACGGCCTCTCGCTGACGCAATGTGACGGCTACGTCGGCGTCTCCGCGGGCGGCTTCATCGCTGCGGCGCTCGCCAACGGCATCGGGCCGCGCGAGTTGTACCGCGCGTTCATCGAAAACAAGGGCGACGCGAACGACATCCTGCATCCGGGCAGCTTGATGCGCCCGGCGTGGGGCGAGTTCGCGCACCGCTTTGCGATGCTGCCGTCGCTTCTCACGCAAGCCGCGTGGCGCTACGTTGTCGGTCGCCGCTCACTGCTCGTCGCCTTCGAGCATCTCGGCCGCGCACTGCCGGCGGGCCTCTTCTCCAACCGCCAGCTCGAAGCACAGATGCGGCGCGTCTTCAGCGCACCCGGACGCAGCAACGACTTTCGCGAATTGGCGCGCAAGCTGGTGCTCGTCGCGACGAATCTCGATACCGGCGAGGCCGCCCCTTTCGGCCAGCCAGGCTGGGACCACGTGCCGATCTCGCGCGCGATCCAGGCGCTCGCCGCGCTGCCGGGCCTCTTCCCGCCGGTCGAGATCGACGGCCAGCACTACGTCGACGGCGCGTTGAAGAAGACACTGCATGCGACGGTGCTGCTGGACGAGGGGCTCGATCTGCTGATCTGCCTCAACCCGCTCGTGCCCTTCGACGCGAGCGCCGCGCCGCACCATCGCGTGATGAGCAGCGGCGAGGAGCGCATCCCGCGCCTCGTCGACGGCGGGCTGCCGGTCGTGTTGTCGCAGACCTTCCGTTCGATGATCCATTCACGGCTCGTGCTCGGCCTCAAGGGCTACGAGCGCAGCTATCCCGAAGCAACGATCGTTCTCTTCGAGCCCGACCATCGCGACGCCGAGCTCTTCCTCGCCAATACCTTCAGCTATGCGCGGCGCCGCGCGCTCGCCGAACACGCATACCAGCAGACGCGGCGCATGCTGCGCTCGCGCCACACAGTGCTCGCGCGCCAGTTCGCGCCGCTCGGCATCCGCTTCGACGACGCGGTGCTGAACGACCCGCACCGCACGCTGCATGGCAACAAGCGCCCCGGGCTGCGCAAACCTTCCGCGCGCGCCGTGCGGCGGTTGGAAGAAGTGCTCAACGACCTCGTCGTCGCGCTCGCCGAACTCGCATCCTGAGTCTTGCCACGATGAAATGCTGCAAGACCATGCGGCGCGCGTCGCGACGGCCGACCTGCAACTAAGGTGTGAACTGCCCCGGAAACATCCAGATCACCGCCGCCGTCATCGTCACGTAGCGAGCGAACTTGCCGATCGCCATGTAGACGACGCAGGGCCAGAACGGTAGCTGGAGCCATCCGGCGACGGCGCACAGCGGATCGCCGACGATCGGCAACCATGACAACAGGAGGCCCTTGGCGCCGAAGCGGCGCAGCCACTGCAGCGCGCGCGCCTCGGGCTTGTGCAGAGACACCTTCTCGTAGGCGCGCTCGGCGCCGTAACCCATCCAGTAGGTCAGCGCGCCGCCGAGCGTGTTGCCTGCCGTCGCGACGAACACTGCAGGCCAGAACAGCCATGGGTCGAGCTTGACGAGGCCGATCACCGCCGGTTCGGAGCCGAGCGGCAGCAGCGTCGCCGAGACGAACGAGACGATGAACACCGTGCTCAGCCCGAACTTGGGCAGCGCAAGCAGGGCGAGCAGGGACTCCATCCACGGCGGCATGCGGCGCATTATGTGCGGCGATCGATTCACGGTTGCGCGCGACGTGCGCCGCCGTCGCGCGGCAGGCGGCCGCTATACTGCTGCCTCCTTTTTCAGCACTCCCGTCGAACCCCCATCCATGCGCATCGGCGCCTTCGATCTGCCCAACCGCCTCTTCGTGGCGCCGATGGCAGGCGTCACCGACCGGCCGTTTCGCCAGCTCTGCAAGCGGCTCGGCGCGGGCTATGCGGTGAGCGAGATGGTCACCGCGCGCAGGGATCTGTGGGCCAGCCTGAAGACGTCGCGGCGCGCGAATCACGACGGCGAGACGGCGCCGATCGCAGTCCAGATCGCCGGCACCGACGCACCGATGATGGCCGAGGCCGCGGCCTACAACATCGATCGCGGCGCGCAGATCATCGACATCAACATGGGCTGCCCGGCGAAGAAGGT
>JBDTSN010000360.1:0-3641 GCA_039931145.1 Burkholderiales bacterium
CCGGGATCTGCTTGTCGACCAGCGGCGTGCGCACGAAACCCGGGCAGATCACGTTCGAGCGGATGTTGTTCGCCGCGCCTTCCTTCGCGATCACTTTGGCCAGGCCCTCCAGGCCATGCTTGGCGGTGACGTAAGGCGCCTTCAGCTTGGAGGCCTCCTTTGAATGCACTGAACCCATGAAGATGATCGAGCCGCCGCGGCCGCTCTTGACCATCTGGCGCATTGCCGCGCGCGAAGTCAGAAAGCCGCCGTCCAGATGCACCGCGAGCAGCTTCTTCCAGTCGGCGAATGGGAACTCGACGAGCGGGTGAACGATCTGGATGCCGGCATTGCTGATCAGGATGTCGAGCCCGCCGAGTTCGGCCACCGTGCGCGCGACACTGTCGTCGACCGCTTTCTCGGCGGTGACGTCGACTTCGAGCGCCAGGCAACGTATGCCCTTGGCGCGCAGTTCTTTGGCCGCCTTGTCGGTGGCGTCCTGCTTCAGGTCGGCGATCGCGATCACCGCACCGGCGTTGCCAAAAACCTCGGCGATGTGCTTGCCGATACCGCTCGCGGCACCGGTGATGTAGGCGACCTTGCCTTCGAGAGACTTGTTGTTTGCCATTTCAATCCTCCTTGTTCAGGGCTTCAGATAATCGTGCACGACGCGGCCCAGGCCGAGCGTGAGATCGGTGATCAGATGCAGACCGCCGGTCACTTCGAGCACCGGCAGCGCTGCGACCGGCGCCAGCGCGTGTTCGAACAGTTGCAGCGCGCACGGGCCTTGCCAGGCGCCCTTGAGCGTGAGGTCTTCGAGCTTGTATTCGACCAGTTCGCATACACGCGGGCTGCAATTCACGTCGGGCATGATCTTGAGCAGCCAGTTCGGCTGCGCGAGCGACTTCAAGATTGCCGCGCGATCCGCATCACGATGTTTGTAGCCCATCGTGCCGGTGGCGATACGCACATGGCCATAGTCCAGCGTGCCGACGAGCGCGTCCTTGTCGACGTGCAGGGACGGGCTGCCGAGCTTCTTCGGGAAGCCCCAGATCTCGCGCCCGCCGGCGATCGGCGCGTCGTCGTTGAGGAACATGTAGAGGGAATAGGACCCGGCCTGGCCCTTGTACGTCACCGGGATCACCTGGCCGGATTCGGTGTAGTCGCCGAAGCCGGTCGAGTCGGGCATGCGGATGAATTCGAAGCGCACCGTGTCGCCCGCCGGCCGCAGCGGCTCGGGCACCAGCGCGGCGAGCGCCGCCGGGTCGGTGCGGTAAGTGATGACGAGGAACTCGCGGTCGACAAAGCGGTACGGACCGCGCGGGTAGGACGGGCTCGTCAGCGGCATGGCCCATGCGTTCTCGCGGACTTGATTCGCTTTCATGATGTTGCTCCTGACTCGATGTGATCTACGCTTGTGAAGTCGTAGACGTGAAACGATCCCGGCTCCGGCGGCGCGGCGTGGCGTGCCAGCTCCTTCAGCGTGTGCGCCATGTCGTCGCGACCGCTGTTCCAGTGCCCGATCATCGAAGCGCGCGAAAACTCGAAGTCCTTGGTCTGCGTCTCGCCACCCATGTGACGGTGGATCAGATGCACCAGAGTGATCGCGGTGTCGTCGATGTCGGCGAGCAGCGCGCGCACCTCGGCGGCGGCGCGGCGCGCGGCGGACAGCATGGCAGCCAGTTCGCGCAGGCGCTGGTGCATGAGGTGGCGCTCGCGCAGCATGGTGGTGACCATGCGGGTGCGGCTCGAATACTGGATGTCCTTCTCGCGCTCCTCAACACTCGCCATCGTTCGCGGCAGCTCGCCACGCGCGCTGAACAGGTCGATCTGGAACACGGTGGCGCTTTCGGCGCTGACATGGTTGAGCACGTGGCGCAGCGGCGTGTTCGAGACCAGGCCGCCGTCCCAGTAGTAACGGCCGGCGATCTCGATCGCCGGAAATCCGGGCGGCAGCGCGCCGCTGGCCATGATGTGTTCGGGGCCGATGCGCTGCTGCTTGTTGTCGAAGTAGCAGAAGTTGCCTTTCTGCACGTCAACCGCACCGACGCTCAGGCGCATCGCCGCGTCGTCGTTGATCAAATCGAAGTCGATCAGTTCGCACAAGGTGGCGCGCAACGGCGCGGTGTCGAAATAGCTCGGGTTGGGCAGTTCACCTGGCCAGAACAACGCGCCGGGGCGCGGCGAGAAGAAGGCTGGCGCACCGAAGAGCGCGGTGTATGCCGCGGCGCCCGTGTTTGCCCATTCGCGTATCGGCCCGTCGTCGGGCAACCAACTCGACGCCGGCAGGTCGGCGCTGACCGTGTCCCAGAATGCGCGCATGCGTTCGATGCGCCGCCCGGGCGGGTTGCCGGCGATCAGCGCCGCATTGATCGAGCCGATCGAGATGCCGGCGACCCAGTCGGGCGTACGTCCCGCAGCGACCAGTGCCTCCAACGCGCCTGCCTGATAGGCGCCAAGGGCGCCGCCACCTTGCAGCACGAGGACGGTTCGGTCGGATGGTTCGGCTTTTGCCCTTCTCTTCGGTCTTGGCATGGCGGGGTGATCAAGGGCAACGGTGAGCAGGATTCAGCGCGGACGCCGGTTCAACCGGAACGCAGATTCCGGAAGTGCCCGACACGTTGTTCGACGAGGCTCGGCATCTCCTGCTGCGCTTGAAGCGGCAGGCATGTGGCGTGAAGCCGCGCCGAGGGGAGATGAATAGCGCAATTTCGCGAACCAAGCCGAACTGGCGATCGGAGATCTTCGATTCGACGCACGCACGATCGGGCACTATTGCGCCGCGCGTTCGATCTTGCCGCACGCGATCGGCAATGTGACCTGCGCCGGGATCGGCCCGAGCGAGGCGACGGAAGCTGGCAATGCGGTGGCCGGCGGCACGCCGTGGATGAAGACGACGCGCCGGTCGAGATCCAGATTCGTGCTGCCGAACGCCTTCGCGAATGCCGCCGTCATCGCCTTCAACGAGACTGTCTTGCTGTAGTGGTATGTGCCGTTCGCCGACGCCTTCGGATAGGTGTCGTCCGGAATGTTCATTGCGACCGGGTCCGCGTTGAACGGCACCATGGTGGTGCCGGCTGCCGGCCCGGTCTCGATCAGGTCAATGATGGCATCGCCGTTCGCGTCGGCTGCGGCAGTCGGGCAGACGGCGTCGGTGTTGTCCTTGAAGCCGTGGAAGTGCTGCCAGTGCGCCATGTTTGGCGGCACGCCTTTCATGTCGATGCTTATCGTCAATTTGTCGCCGGCAATCGTGAAGCGGGCGTCGCCGCTCGCGTCGTGCCCGGTGACCTTGTCGTTCATCGACTTCAAATGGGCCACGTAGGCGGTGGGGGCCGCTTTGGACGGTTCCGCAGCTTGCACTCCAACAGGCGCGGCGATGATCGCCGCGAACCCGGTCAGGGCCAGGCGTTTGAGATTTGGTGTCCGCATGATCAGTTGCCTTTCGGTCGAGAGTCTTCCAACGTCAAGGGGCAAGCATGAGCGGGTCTTTTGAGCCTGTCTGTACGGTGGCGGACACAACCGGGTAGGCGCGCTTGGCTCTCGTCACCCCAGCGTGCTCACTCTCGCCGATTCGAAAGCAGGTACTTGATGGCCGCCGCAGCGATGAGGATCAGTACAACGACGACAAGCACCCAGAGCAAGCCCATGCCCACCATCATTCC
>JBDTSN010000361.1:0-3631 GCA_039931145.1 Burkholderiales bacterium
GCCCGAGGTAGCGCGCCGTCTTCTCGAGGAAGGCGCCGGTGCCGGCTGCGCACTTGTCGTTCAGCCGGAAAGCTGTGACGCGGCCTTGGTCATCGACCCGGATCGCCTTGATGTCCTGGCCGCCGATGTCGAGGATCGTGCGTGTGTCGGGGAACAGGTGCACCGCGGCTTGCGCGTGCGCTGTCAGTTCGGTGATCTGCGCGTGGCGAAACGGTACCGTGTAACGCCCGTAGCCGGTGGCGGCAACGTAGTTCACGTCCTCGCGCGCCAGACCACTGGACTTGAGCAGGTCTTCGAACACGGCCTCCGCCGCGACCGCCAGCTTGAAACCGGTGCGGCGCACCGCAGTGCCGACGACTTCGCGCTTCGAATTTAGCGCAATCGCCTTCGTATAGGTGGATCCGATGTCGATACCAACGACGTTGAGCATGATGTTCTCCTAGGCAGCCGCGGTTGCCGGTTGAAATGCGTGTTCGTGTGCCATGAGTGCCGCGCCGAGCGCGCCGCAAAAGTGTGCATCCGGGCTGACGTTGAGCTTCATGCCGACCGCCTTCTCGATGAGCTGCACCATCGCGATGTTGCGGCTGACGCCGCCCGTGAAGGTGACCTGGTCGTGGATGCCGACGCGCCTTGCAAGCGCGACGCAGCGGCTCGTGATCGCCTGGTGCACGCCCATCAGCACGTCTTCGGGCAGGATGCCCTTGGCCAGGTGGCTGATGATTTCGGATTCGGCGAACACGGTGCAGGTGGTCGTGATGCGCACCGGGTTCTGCGACTTCAATGCGAGCGGCCCCAGATCGCCGAGCGACATCTCGAGCGCGTACGACGCTGCGCCGAGAAAGCGGCCGGTGCCGGCAGCGCACTTGTCGTTCATCGTGAAGTCCGCGACCTGGCCGTCAGGCTTGACCGAGATCGCCTTCGTGTCCTGGCCGCCGATGTCGATCACGGTGCGCGTGTTCGGGAACAGCGCGATCGCGCCGCGTGCGTGGCAGCTGATCTCGGTCACCTGCTCGTCGCCAAAGGTGACGTTGTAGCGCCCGTAGCCGGTGCCGGCGACGCGTACCACGTCAGCCCTGTCGATCCCCGCGTCGGCGAGTGCGGCCTTGAAGGCATCCTCGGCGACCGTGGTCATGCTTGTTTCCATGTCGACCAGGGCGCGGCCGACGACCTTGCAGTTCTCGTCGATGATGATCGCCTTGGTCTGTGTCGACCCGACGTCGACTCCGCCAACGTATTTCATGCTTCGCTCCTCTTGGGTTAGGCGCTGGGTTGCGCGCTGGGTTGGACGGCGGTCTTGCCTGCGTGCGGCGCAGCACCCCCGCGCTGTTGCAGCGACTCGAAGAACGCGTCGACGCGGTTCTTGATCTGGGCGTCGGACCAGTAACGCGGGTCGATCAGGTCCGACTCGATGTAGAGGCTCGGAACGTTGAGCTTCTTGGTCAGGTAGTTGCGCGTATCGGCCATGCCCGAAGACACGAAGCGGCAGCTCTTGATGCCGTGGAAGACGATGCCGTCGACGTTGTAGTCCTTGATCTGCGGGGCGAGCCGCTCGTGGGCGAAGAACTGGTTCGACATGCCGCGCTGTGCGGCGAGCGCCGTGACTTCGGCCAGGGTTTCCAGCGGCCGCGCGGTGTCGTAGGCGAGTTCGCCGGCGTCCATGCCGCCGGCCGCGAACGTGAGGTAGTCGGAGTAGGCGAAGACGCCGCCCCAGCTCTCGAAGAGTTCGATCAGCCGGCGCATCGACACGTAGCACGGCGTGCCGGAGAACAGCAGGCGGAAGCGCTCATTGGCAACCCGACCCTCGCCACGCGCGACCTTCGCGCGCAACTGCTCCTCGAGCTTGCGCATGAACTCGACGCCCTCGACCGTGCCGCGGTAGACGTTCATGATGCCCATGTAGGTCAGGCCGTCGAGCATCGCGTTGAACGGCGCCGGGCAGACGCGGTTCAGCGCCATCACGTTGTTCCAGTGGAAGACCATCTGGTTCACGTTCTTCTCGACTTCGGCGAGCCGGTCGAGATCGAACTTCTTGCCGGTGATCTTCTCGCAGCGCGCGATCAGGTCGTGAAACTGCGACTCGACCCACTGCGCGTCCGACATGTGCTGCGCGTCGCCGCGGCGCACCTGCCAGTTGCCTGCGCGCTGGCCGGGCAGATCGAGGGTGAAGGTCTGCGTCTTGAGCATGCGCTCCCAGATTTCACCCCACTTGATGAAGGTGCTGCACATGTTCGACGTGATCGCGATGTCGGCATGCGGGATCACGCCGGCCGGGTGCTTCTGCTCGCGCAAGATCAAGCCGACGTCGGCCTTCACGTACGAGCAGACGTCGGGCGAATAGCCGTAGTCCTCGGATTCGCGCAGGTAGTCTTCAGAGACCTTGCGCACGCCGGTCTGCAGCGAGTTGATCTCGGGAAAGACGAGCTGGAAGTCGAAGGTGCGCAGGATTTCGACCGCGTTGCCCATGACGAACACGTTGGCAACTTTCTGCCCGCGTGCCTTGGCCTGTTCGAGCCCGGAGTACCAGTCCGCCATCAGGCGCTGGCCTTCGGCTCGGGCGTCGAATTCGCCCGGCAAGACGCCATTCGACGATGCCGCGGGTGCGGCGCTTGTGTTCGTATTGGTTGTTTCGGTGGTCATGGTGTGTCTCCGTTCAGGCGGTGGCGAACAGAATGGATTCGGCGAAGGTTTCGAGCTGCATCGACATCTGTTCGAAGGAAGTCATCTTTTCTTCGAACTCGAGGACCAGATAGGCGGCGCCGACCTCGTCGAGGTGCTTGGACCAGGCGACCTGTTCATCGAGGCCTGGTTCGCAGAACTTGGCGGCGGTGACGATCGCGGCGTCGGCACGGCTCGACTCGATCATGTCCATCAGGTAGCCCTCCTTCGTCTTGCGCTCGTCGTGCTGCACCGGGCTTGCTGCGCTGCGCTCGACGAAGCTCTCGGCGAGCGCCCACATCGGGTCGGGCGTTTCCGGAACGTCCGAGGTCAGGTAGCGCAGGCCGATCAGCAGATCGTCGTCGACGACGTAGCAGGCATCGTCAATCGCCTCGAGCATCGCCAGCGGCGGCTGCTCGCAGAAACCGCCGACAAAGACGACACGCGGCTTGTCTTGTGCGGTGGTGTTGCGTGCCCGGATCGCAGGCAGCGCGGCGTCGAGCATTTCGTTGTGCTGCTCGCACGGCATGCGCGTGCGCGCCCGCAGCAGCAGATAAGACTCGGTGCAGCTGAGCTTCCAGGGTTCGTCGCGCCGGATCGCATACATCTCGCGTATCAACTGGCGGTTGCGGTTGTAGATGCGGATGCTGCGCGCCAATGCGGCGTCATCGATCGCGTGGCCAGTCATCTTTTCGCATTCCATGCGCAGGCGCTGGTATTCGGCGACGATGTAGCGCACCACGCCGGAGCTGTTCGGGTTCTGCGGCAGGTACAGGATCTGCGAGTTCTGCTCGGGGAAGTTGCGCGCCCAGATGCCAGCCAAGTGCTTGGCGGCGTCGCAGATCGGATGCGTGACGAACCCGCTCAGGCCGGCGAGCGACCCGTTCAGGCCGAGCTCGGCCGTCGAGCGGCAGATCGAGCACACGAACGAGCCCATGTGGGCGTCGGCGTGCTTCATGTCGAGCTTGTTGCCGCC
>JBDTSN010000362.1:0-3627 GCA_039931145.1 Burkholderiales bacterium
GAGATCGTGTTCGGCGACACGAGCCTTTATGCGGGCGTCGAGCTGGCCCAGCGTCGCTGCGACCTGACGCTCCTGATGGCGCTCGACCTGACGTGGCAGGCTGACGGCTTGCAGAGAGACGGCGCCCACGTTCGCGAACCGGTCGATGCCCTCGTGCGCGCCACACTCGCCCGCATTGGCCAACCCTTCGTCGTTGTTGCCGGCCAGGGCGAGGAGCGGGCGGAATCCGCTTGGCGCGCGGTGCGGCGCGCGATGGCACTACCCGCAAACGCCGACGAGGACGACGACGACGGCACGGTGCTCACCACCTGGCACACTCGCTGCGAGCGTTGCGGTGACGCGAACTGCGAGCGCCACCTGCTGCCGCGTTCGCTCACGCGCGAACCTGATTCGCGATGAAGTTCAGCCGCCGCGCCGAAAGGCCCCTCTCCCCGACCCTCTCCCCAGAGGGGCGAGGGAGATGCACAACTTGGCCGATGAGCCCTCTCGCTCTCGGAGAGGGTCGCGCCTCCAGCCGAATCCCGACCTGCTAGCCTCGCCGTATGCCTTTTCGCCCCCAACCAGCAATGACGCAAGGCGTCGTCGTCATCGCCCTCACGTTGCTTCTTGGCATCCAGCCGATCACGACCGATCTGTACCTGCCAGCGCTGCCGCTGCTTGCACAGGCGCTCGACGCGCCGGCCGCTTCGGCGCAATTGACGCTGTCGGCGCTCATCATCAGCTTCGGCGTCTCGCAGTTGTTCTGGGGCCCGGTGTCGGACCGTTTCGGCCGCCGTCCGACGCTGCTCATAGGGCTTGGCCTGTACACCGCCGCGGCCCTCGGCGCCGCGCTCGCGCCGTCGATGGATTGGTTGATCACCGCGCGCACCTTGCAGGGCATCGGCATGGGCGCCGCGGTCGCCTGCGGCCGCTCGGTGATACGCGACCTGTACGAGCCGCGCGAAGGCGCACGCGTGATGTCGCAGGCGCTCGCCGGCCTCGGCCTGTTCGCGATGGCGGGGCCGTTCGTCGGCGCACTCGTCGCGAAGCACAGCGACTGGCGCTACGCACTCGGCGTCGTCACCTTGTTCGGCGTGCTGACGCTCGCCTTCATCGCGCGGCGCTTCACTGAAACGCTGGCGCGCAAAAACCCGCACGCGATGCGCGTCGGGCAGATCGCGCGCAACTGGTGGGTCATCGGCCGGCATCCCACTTTCGTCGCCTGGACGGCGCTCACCTGCGCGAGCTGGTGCGGCCTGTTCACGATGCTGTCAACCTCGTCGTTCGTCTTCATCGACGTCCTCGGCACGAGCCAGGTTGCCTACGGCTTGATCCTCACGAGCTCTTCGTTCTTTTACACCGCCGGCACGTTCTTCTGCAGGTTCATGCTGTCGCGCACAAACGCATCGCGCACGGTTGCGATCGGCGGTGCGTTCAGCCTCGTCGGCGGCGTGTCGCTCGCCGCGATGTCGCTCACCGGGGTGCAATCGGTCGCCGCCTTCCTGCCGGCGATGTGGCTGTTCGCGATCGGCCACGGCATCCACCAGCCGTGCGGCCAGGCGGGCGTGACGAGTCCCTTCCCCGACAAGGCTGGCACCGCGGCATCGCTCTCCGGCTTCGCGATGATGGCGGCCGCCTTCGCAGCCGCCCTAGTGCTCGGCCGCAACATGAACGGCACGGTCTTCCCGCTCACGCTCGGCATGGGCGTGTTCGGCGTGCTCACCGCGCTCGTCGCGTGGACGCTGGTGCGCGCGCATGGTGACCGACAGGTGCACGCGCCGCTGCCGGCCTCCGCATGACTTACGTCTGCATCGCCGGGCCGACCGCGTCGGGCAAGTCGGCAGCAGCCATGGCAGTTGCCGACGCGCTTGCGGCGACACGGCCGGTCGAGATCGTCAGCGTCGATTCAGCCCTCGTCTATCGCGGCCTCGACATCGGCACCGCCAAGCCGAGTGCGGCGGACCGCGCACGCGTGCCACACCACCTGATCGACATCCTCGATGCGTCAGAGTCGTACTCGGCGGCACGCTTCGTCGGCGATGCGAACCGGTTGATCGCCGAGATCAATGCGCGCGGCCATCTACCGCTGCTCGTCGGCGGCACGATGCTCTACTTCAAGGCCTTGTTCGAAGGGCTCGACGCAATGCCCGCCGCGGATCGCGAGGTGCGCGCCGCGCTCGTCGCCCAGGCCGCGCGCGATGGCCCCTACGCGCTGTACGAGGAACTGCAGCGCGTCGATCCGGTCACCGCGGCGCGACTGCCGCCCGGCGACACGCAGCGCATCCAGCGCGCACTCGAGGTCTATCGCGTCAGCGGCAAGCCGCTCGCCGAGTATCACATCGTGAAGCCGGCGCGCGCGCCACATGCGCCACTGATATCGCTCGAGCCAAGCGACCGTGCCTGGCTGCACGCGCGTATCGAACAGCGCTTTCAACAGATGCTTGGCGACGGCCTGGTGCGCGAAGTGCGCGGCCTGCGCATGCGCCGCGAGCTGGAGCCTGACATGCCGTCGATGCGCTGCGTCGGCTACCGCCAGACTTGGGAGGCGCTCGAAGCCGGCGCGCTCGACACGCTCGCCGAGCGCGGCGTCGCCGCGACGCGCCAGCTCGCCAAGCGCCAGCTCACTTGGCTGCGCAGCATGCCCGAGCGCCACGTGATCGCGTGCGACGCGCCGGATGCAACGGCGCAGGTCGTCGCCGCGGTGCGCACGTTGATCGCCGAAGCGCATGGCGCTGCTTGAAGTCAGCAGCCTCACCAAGCGCTACGGTGACACGCCGGTCTTTTCCGGCGTCGATCTGAGCGTCGAGGCCGGCGAGTTCGTCGCCATCCTCGGCGAATCGGGCGTCGGCAAATCGACGCTGCTCAACTGCATGGCCGGGCTCGATCGCATCGACGGCGGCACGATCCACGTCGCCGGCGCCGACATCACCACGCTCGACGAAGCAAGCGCTGCGCAGCTGCGGCGCCGCGCGATGGGTTTCGTCTTCCAAGCTTTCCACGTGCTGCCGCACTTGAGCGTATTCCACAACGTCGCGCTGCCGCTGCTGCTGCTCAAGCGGCCCGACCCGGAACGTGTGAACGACATGCTCGCGGCCGTCGGCCTGCGCAATCTGGCCGAGCGCCTGCCGCAGCAACTCTCCGGCGGCCAGTTGCAGCGCGTCGCGATCGCCCGCGCGCTGGTGCATCGCCCGGCGCTGATCCTGGCCGACGAACCGACCGGCAACCTCGATCCGACGACCGCCGAGCGCGTCATCGATCTGCTCGCCGCGCAGGTGAAGCACGAAGGCGCGGCCTGCGTGCTCGCGACGCATTCGCGGATGGCCGCGGCACGCGCGGATCGTGTGCTGACGTTGACGAGCAGCGGGATCGTGGCGGGATGACGGCCGCGCGTCATGCATTCTGACGATGGCGGCCATCGGGTCGGCTCGGCGCGAATTGACTGCCGGCGCGAACTGACCAGGTTCGTCCTAAACTGAGCTAGCGCCGAGCGTCGCATTAACCAGGATTGCGCCCACATGAAGAACCTCCGCATGCACTTCGTCACCGCACTGCTGGTTGCGCTGGCCGCAGTGCCGATTTCCGCGGCGGCGGCCGGATCCGCCGCATCCGCGCCGCCGGTGGCGCCCGCCGCATCGGCGCCAGCCGTCA
>JBDTSN010000363.1:0-3625 GCA_039931145.1 Burkholderiales bacterium
GAACGCATCGGTTTTCCGCTGATGGTCAAGGCTTCCGCCGGCGGCGGCGGACGCGGTATGCGATTGGTCGAGGGCATGGAAGACGTGCCACACGCCTTGGCGTCGGCGCGTACCGAAGCACAAAACGCCTTTGGCTCGGGCACGCTCATCCTGGAGCGAGCGATTCGCAGGCCGCGCCACGTGGAGATCCAGGTGTTCGGCGACAGCCAGGGCACGGTCGTGCATATGGGTGAACGCGACTGTTCCGTCCAGCGTCGCCATCAAAAGGTCATCGAGGAATCCCCCTGTCCGGTCCTGACGCCCGAACTGCGTGCACAGATGGGCGCGGCGGCGGTGGCGGCGGCACGCGCGATCGACTACGTGGGCGCAGGTACCGTCGAGTTTCTCCTCGATCAGAACCAGGAGTACTACTTCCTGGAAATGAACACCCGCATCCAGGTTGAGCACCCGGTGACCGAAGCCGTTACTGGCATCGATCTGGTGCAATTGCAGTTCCAGGTGGCGCAGGGCCTGCCACTCGGTATCGCACAAGAGGATGTGCAACTGACCGGCCATGCCATCGAGGCCCGCTTGTATGCCGAGGATGTCGCTGCCGGGTTCCTGCCGTCCACCGGTCAGATTGAACTTTGGCAGCGGCCGTCCGGTCCGGGTATCCGCTGCGATGATGGCATTGAGACCGGCACCATGGTCTCACCTTACTACGACTCGATGCTGGCCAAGATCATCGCTTCGGGTCCGACACGCGAGGTGGCGCGGACGCGGTTGATCAAGGCACTGAAGTCAACAGCCATCGTTGGCCCACAAAGCAACCGCGACTTCCTCATAGCGACGCTGGAGAAAGACACCTTCATCGACGGCGGCGCCACGACCGCATTCATCGCCGAGGAGTTCCCGCAATCGCAATGGCAACCGCCGGTGCTCGTCGACGAGGAGTTGGCCATCGCCGGCGTCCTCCTGTATTTGCATAGACGCGACCTCTGCGTACAGCAGAGCATTGGCGTCGCCGGCGAACTGCTCAATTGGTCGAGCAATGGCGTCAACTACACACACTTCAAGCTGGCCGGGCGTGAAATCGTCGTCCGCCCTCTGGGAACGCAGGCCTACGAAGTCACGCTTGATGATCAATCCACCCTCCAGTTGGCCCGTGTTGGCCGTGACGGCCTGAAGGCGGATATGAATCTCGGTGGTGTGCATCGCTCGCTAATGCATTGGTGCTCCGACGCCCACCATATCTACATCAGCCACAACGGCCGTGGCTTCACGCTCGAAGACCAGCTGGTGGGCCAGGACGCGGGCGGGTCATCAGCTGGCGGCAACGTGCTCGCACCGATGCACGGTCTCATCCTCGAAGTTTTCATCGACACGCCACAAAAGGTGGAAAGAGGGACCCGACTTGCAGTGCTGGAGGCCATGAAGATGCAGCACGACATCGTCGCTCCTGAAGCTGGCGACGTGGTGCAGATCCTGTGCCAGAAAGGCAAACAGGTGGCATCCGGCGATCTGCTGTTCGAGTTGAAGCTGGCTGATGACGACGAGGCAACAACGTGAATACCGCTGAATGCGGCCACTTGCTCAAGATCGAGTTCGCGGAACTTGCCTTCACCCATTGTCACGATGTCGTCGTCGAGGTGCCCAATGCTGGCGGCCTTCGAGTGCCGAAGTGGATGCGTCAGATACAAGGCCGGGGGTGCTCGAAGTGATCGATGAAGCGCAGGACTTTTTGCAGGAGAGCATCGCGCTGCACGACCTCGTCGCCTCGATCGCGGAAGCGGACTACATGCGGCCAACGCAATTCAAGGAGTGGCGTGTCAATGACGTGCTGCAGCACTTGCACTTCTTCAATCTGGCGGCCCTCTACTCGCTCAAGGAGCCGGCGCGCTTCGACGAACTTTATGCCAGCCTGAACGCCAAGCGCCAGGGCGGGCTGAGCTCCGTGGCGGCCACCGACGAACTGCTCGACGGTGTGCATGGGTACGCCCTGCTGAAGCTGTGGCGCGAGGGCTTCGAGCAGACCGCGGCCGCGTTCGCGCCGGCCGACCCACGCCAGCGCGTCACTTGGGTTGGCCCAGACATGAGCGCGCGCTCGTCGATCTCGGCGCGGCTGATGGAAACCTGGGCGCACGGCCAGGCGGTCTATGACCTTCTAGGCGTCGAGCGCCGGAACACCGACCGCATCCGCAGCGTTGCGATGATGGGCATCAACACCTACGAATGGACGTTTCGCAACCGCGGTGAATCTGTGCCGCTGCCGAAACCGCAT
Organism: Burkholderiales bacterium; assembly: GCA_039931145.1. Taxonomy (GTDB): domain Bacteria; phylum Pseudomonadota; class Gammaproteobacteria; order Burkholderiales; family Burkholderiaceae_C; genus CAIKUF01. Next base: position 2,261 of record JBDTSN010000363.1, read on the forward strand.
GTTGTGCTCATGGCGCCATCAGGCGCGGTCTGGCGCTGGAACGAACCCTCCGATGAACACCGTATCGAGGGCCTGGCCGAGGAGTTCTGCCAGGTGGTGACCCAAGTGCGCAACATCAAGGACACACATCTGGTGGTCAAGGGCGAGCCTGCGACGCGCTGGATGGCCCAGGCGCAGTGCTTTGCCGGCCCGGTGCAGCCGCCGCCGCTGGCTGGCGCGCGCCGACCGAGCGTGCGCACGTCCGCATGAATATGAACAAGAGCATCTGGTAAGGAGTCGTGGTGACCGCATCGCCCATCTGTCAAACCCTTGTCCTGCACCAGCGTGAAACGCGCCTGGATGTCACGTTCAACCGCCCTGAGCAGCGCAACGCCATCAATTCGATGATGGCGAGCGAGTTCGCCGAACTGGTCGACTGGCTGGAGCGCACGCCCGCCATCCGCACGGTCACGCTACGCGGCGCCGGGGGCCATTTCTGTGCCGGCGGCGACATCAAGGAGCGCCGCAACATGGCCGACGAGGCGGGCGGCGTGGAGGCAATCGAGCAGCGCAACAGCGACCTCGGCCACATGTTCTGGCGCTTTGCCCGGCTGCCGCAGGTCACGATCGCGCTGGTGGAAGGATCGGCCTTTGGCGGCGGCTTCGGGTATGCCTGCCTCGCCGATATCACGATCCTGACGCACGGTGCCCGCATGGGCATGCCGGAGACACGGCTGGGCGTGGCACCGGCGCAGATCGCGCAATGGGTGGTGCGCCGCATTGGGCTGCCCCGGGCGCGGCAGTTGGCGCTGACCGCCGAGCGCTTTGACGGCGCCACCGCATATGGCTACGGCGTCGGGCAGTATTTGTGCGTCGACGATGAAGCGGACAGTGTGCTCGAAGCGGTGGTCGCCAAGGTGCAAGCGTGCGGCCCCCTTGCCTGCGCGTCAACCAAGCGAATCATGAACGCGGTTGACGAGGGTCGGGAAACCGAACTGATCGAACTTGCGGCTCGCGCATTCGGTCAGTTGAATGGTGGCGCCGAAGCACGCGAAGGCCAGTCGGCGTTCGCACAGAAGCGCGCACCCGTGTGGGAGATCGCACAGTGAGTGACGACAAAGCAGATCGGATCGTGCGCATCGGCGGCGCCTCCGGCTACTGGGGCGATAGCGCCGAAGCCGCACGCCAGCTCGTGGAACAGGGCAAGGTCAATTACCTTGTTTTCGACTACCTCGCAGAAGTGACCATGTCGGTACTGGTGCGCGCGCGCGCCAAGTCGCCTGAAGCCGGTTACGCCCGTGACTTCGTCGACCGTGTCATGAAGCCGCTGCTGCCGGAGATTCAGCGTCGCGGCATCCGGGTGGTTGCCAACGCCGGCGGCGTCAA
>JBDTSN010000364.1:0-3624 GCA_039931145.1 Burkholderiales bacterium
ATCGACGAAGCAGCGCACGCCGCGGCCCTCGAAGAAGGCGACACCGAAGCCGTCCTTGTGTTCCTGCGCGCGCGTCGCGAAACCGGTGAAGCTGAACACGATGTCGGTTGGCGTGTTGCAGTTCATGCCGAGCAGTTGGCACATGGTCGGGTTTCCCGCTATTCGAGGAAGAGCTTGCGCATGCCCTTGAAGCTCACGATGTTGCCGGGATTGCTCGTCTCGTTGAGCAGGCCGGCGACGCGCTTCAGCAGGCGCGAGCTCTTCTTCGCGCGCCAGATCACGAGATCGGCGAGCCAGGGGTGGACGTTGACTATGTTCGCGCGCTCGTACATGTCGAAGCGCGGCTTGAGCGTGAGCAGTTGCGCCTCATAGTCGGCACGCACCGTTGCGTCATCGAGCTGCTTCGCACGGCCCGTGAGCACCGCCTGCGCGGCGTGGATGCCGGTCTCCAACGCCTTGCCGATGCCTTCGCCGGTGAACGAATAAGTCGACCCCGCCGCCTCGCCGGTGACGAGCAGCCCGGGCCGTGAATAGCGCGCGCCTTCGAGCGCGCAGCGCAGTGGCGCGCCCTTCAACTCGCCGACCATCGTGCCGCCTTGCATCAGCTCGCGCGCCGGCGCATAGACGTCGGTGAACGCCGCGAAGACTTCGCGCAGATTCACGTCTTTCATGCCGAGGCGCCCGTCCTTCAGCGTGTTGTGGCTGTGAGCGATGCCGACGCCGATGTTGAAGACGCCATCGCGGCACGGAAAGATCCAGCCGTAGCCAGGCCGCAAGCGTCGGTGCCAGACGATGTCGAGCGTCTTCACACGGCCGACCATCGCATCGTTCTTCACGTAGCCGCGCAGCGCGATGCCGCTCGGCGTGCGGCGCTCGCACATGCCGGCGGCGATCAGCGCTTGCGGCACGGCGCCGGTGGCGAGCACGAGCCAGCGAGCGCGGAGCTCGTGCGTCGCGTCGCCGATCTTCAAGCGTGCGCCGACGACGACGCCCGCTTCCTCGATCGGTGTCTCGAAGCGCGCTGGCGGCAGCATGCGCGCCCCGGCGCGCACTGCCGCCCGGCACAGGATGTCGTCGAGCTCCTTGCGCGGCAGCACCGCCATCGTTCCCGGCACGTCGAGCCGCCCGCCGCGCGGCCCGATGCAGCCGACATGGCTCACTGGCTGGGCAACGGCCATCACCTCATCGAGCACGCCGAGCGCGCGCAATGCGGCGTACGCATCCGGGATCAGCCCGTCGCCGCAGATCTTGTCGCGCGGAAACGCGTGCTGGTCGGCGAGCACGACATCGACACCCGATCGCGCGAGCGTGCGCGCGCAGGCGCTGCCGGCAGGGCCGGCGCCGATGATGAGCACCTCGCAGTCAGTCGGAAGTGAGGGCGCAGCGGCGGTGGGCTCGGGACTCATCGGCAGACGGTGTTGCGTTGACTGAAGCTGAAGAATACCCGTTGCGCACATGTCGACTTTTGAAAAGCGACGCGCCTCAGCTGGCTCCTTCACTCCTTCCCCCGCTGGGGGAAGGCTGGGATGGGGGCTGGCAGTAGCAGCGTAAATCAGCGTGCGCTGCAGCGAGGCGAACGCGCTCGCGTCGGTCAAGCTCAGTGCGGCGCTTCCCGGGGCACGGCCGATTCGGGTGGCGCGCGCATGCGCCACGCAGCGGCGATCGCAATCATCGTCAACACCGCGAGCAGGATGAAGGTTTCGTGAAATGCGCTCACCGAAGAAGGCGCACGGGCCGCGGCACTGCCGACCGCCGAAGGCAGACTCGCGCCATGCGCGTGCAACCGCCACTCGAGAAAGATGCCCGCCAGACTGACGCCGACCGCGCCGCCGAGCTGGCGCATGAAGTTGATGCCGCTCGACGCCTGCGGGATGAGCGCCATCGGCAGCCCGCGCATCGCGCCGAGGTTGAGCGATGGCAGCACGAAGCCAAGGCCGATGCGGCCGACTGCGATCCACAGCGCGATGATCCAGAGCGACGTGCCCAGACCGACCCCAAGCATCAACACGAACGACAGCGCGAGCAGCGTCAACCCGAAGCCAACCACCTGATGCAACGGCAGGCGGTTGCTCAGCCGCCCCGCAAGCGCGATCGTGAGCCACAGCATGATGCCGGCCGGCAGCAGCGCACCGCCGGCTTGCGAAGGCGGCAGGCCGAGCGCGATCTGCATGAACACCGGCAACAGGTAGGTCGAGCCGAACAGCGCCGCGCCGTACATGAAGGCGACGCAGCTGCCGAACGCGAATTGCGCGTGGCCGAACATGCCGAGCTGCATCAGCGGATGCAGCGTGTGGCGTTGCTTGTAGACGAAGGCCGCGAGCGCGAGCGCTGCCAGACAAAGCAGACCCGCCGCCAGGCCGTGGTTGCCGCGTTGCAGATCCACCATGCCGTTGAGCAGCGACAGGATGGCGACCGAAAGGAGCACGAGGCCGACGCTGTCGAAACGTCGGTCGCGGCGCATCTCGGTCCCGCCCGGTGCACTCTGCGGCAGGTAGCGCCGCGCCATCCATAGCGCGATGATGCAGAACGGCACGACGAAGAAGAAGATCGATCGCCAGCCAAAGAGCTCGACGAGCACGCCGCCGATGCCCGGCCCGACGGCGGGTGCGAGAACGACGCCCATGCTGAACAGGCTCATCGCGCGGACCTGCTCGTTGGTGCCGAAGGCGTTCATGATGATGATCGTCGGAATCGGCTGAAGCAGGCCGGCGGCCAGGCCCTCGATCACACGCATTGCGAGCACCCACTCGAAGCTCCAGCCCAGCCCGCCGCCAATTCCGCCTGCCATCAGCAGCGAGATCACGGCCATGTAGGCGCTGCGATAGCCGAAGCGCTCGAGCAGCCACGGCGTCGCGAGCATCGAGATCGTCATCGCCGCCATGAAGCCGGCCGACAACCACTGCGCACGATCCTGCCCGAGCATGAAGACGCGGCTCATGTCGGGCAGCGCGACGTTGACGATCGTCGACGACATGATCGACGCGACGTTGCCGATCATCACCGTCACCAACACGCGCCAGCGATAGTTCGGGCCGTGGCGGTCGCGCAAGACGACGCTCGATTCGCGCGCGTGCGGCAGGCTGGAATGGGGCACGAGGTCGGCTGGCGGCGTTGGGTCGGTCGATGTATTGTCCGACGATGCAGGCGATACGCCGTATCCGGGGCGCTGCGTCTGCTCAAGCGCGATCAAGACAAGCGCGAAGCTCTCTGCGATGATGGACGCACAAAGGAGATCACTCCATGACCACCCATCTCACCGCCGCGCAGCGCGCCTCGCTCGAAGCCGACCTGCGGGCGCGCCGGCGCGAGCTCGAGGGCCAGCTTGCGCATCAGCTCGATGGCGGCACGCGACCCCAACATGCGCGCGACATGCTGCTGCAGGACGGCGACGACGCGTCCGCGCGCGACGCGGACCGCGAAGTCGACCTCGCGCGCAGCGATCAGGACTTGAGCGAAATGCGCGCCGTCAACGAGGCGCTCGTGAAGCTGGAGACGTCGCAGTTCGGCCTTTGCATCGATTGCGAATCCCCGATCCCGTTCGACCGCCTGCGCCTCGGCCCGCAGGTGCTGCGCTGCGTCGCCTGTCAGACGAAGCACGAAGCCGGCGGCGACCACACGTCGCGG
>JBDTSN010000365.1:0-3615 GCA_039931145.1 Burkholderiales bacterium
CGTGCTCGTGAGCGGCGACAACCGCGGCAGCGCCAACGCGGTCGCGGCGAAGGTCGGCATCGACGACGTGCGCGCCGAGGTGCTGCCGGGAGACAAGGCGGCGGTCATCGGCGAATTGCGTGCGAAGCTCGCACCCGGCGCGAAGGTCGCGATGGTCGGCGACGGCGTGAACGATGCGCCGGCGCTCGCGGCCGCCGACGTCGGCATCGCGATGACCGACAGCGGCGGGCGCGGCACCGACATCGCGATGCAGACCGCCGGCATCACGCTGATGCGCGGCGATGTCGGGCTCGTTGCACAGGCGCTCGACATCTCGCGCGCGACGGCGCGCAAGATTCGCCAGAACCTGTTCTGGGCCTTTGTCTACAACGCGATCGGCATTCCGCTCGCCGCGCTCGGCTTCCTGAGCCCGGTCGTTGCCGGCGCGGCGATGGCGATGTCGAGCGTCAGCGTCGTCACCAATGCGCTGTTGTTGAAGCGCTGGCGGCCCAAAGCATGAACATCGGTGAAGCGTCACGCGCGTCGGGCATCTCGGCGAAGATGATCCGCCACTACGAAAGCCTCGGCCTGCTGCCCAGGGTCGCGCGCAGTGCGTCCGGCTACCGTCAGTACGACCCGGCGACGGTGCACACGCTGCGCTTCGTGCGCCGCGCACGCGACCTCGGCTTCGGCCTGCAAGAGATCGAGACGCTGCTCCAACTCTGGGCCGACGGCAGCCGCGCAAGCGGCGACGTAAAAAGCATCGCCCTCGCGCATGTCGCCGATCTGGAGCAGCGCATTGCACGCATGCAGGCGATGCAACGCACGCTCAAGCAGCTCGCGCACGCCTGCCACGGCGACGCGCGGCCCAATTGCCCGATCCTCGACGACCTCGCCGGAGAGCACGGCGCAAAAGACGCGTCGCCTACTGGCGCAACACCTCCGGCCCGGCCCACAACTCGTCGAGGTGGGTGAACTTCCACTCGTGGTTCGATTCGCGGCCGGTGATGCGGTCGGCGCACCCCTGGCGTGACAAGTCGATCAATTCGGGCGTGATGTGCATCTGCGAGCGCGTCGAGAAGAACACCTTGACCATCGGCGCGGTCAGCGATGCCGCGTTTTGCTCGACGACGACCGCGAGCCGGCTCGACTTCATGCGCACGAGCGAGCCGGTGGGGTAGATGCCGAGGCTCTTGACGAAGGCCTGGAACACCGCCTCGTCGAAGTGCCCGCGCCGCCACTCGGCCATGCGGCCGATCGATTCGGCCGGGTCCCAACCCTGCTTGTACGGGCGGTTCGACGTGATCGCGTCATACACGTCGCAGACCGCGCCCATGCGCGCATGCAGGCCGATCGCGTCGGCAGTGAGGCCGTGCGGATAGCCACTGCCGTCGGTCTTCTCGTGGTGATGCAGGCAGACGTCGAGCACGACGTCGCTCGCCTCGCCCGATTGCAGCAGCAACTCGTGGCCACGCTCCGGATGGCGCTGAATCACGCGAAATTCCTCGTCGGTCAGCTTGCCCGGCTTGTTCAGCACGTCGGCCGGCATCACCGCCTTGCCGAGATCGTGCAGCAAGCCAGCCATGCCGACCGCACGCAGCGCGTCGCCGTCGATGCCGAGCTGGCGGCCGAGCGCGATCATCAGCGCGCACACCGCAACCGAATGCATGTAGGTGTAGTCGTCGTGGCGCTTGAGCCGCGCCAGGCTCACCATCGCGCCGTTGTGGCGCAGCACCGACGCGCTGATGCTCTCGACCAGCGGCAGGCAGGCCTTCGCATCAATGGCCAGACCCATGCGCGCCTGGCCGAACATTGCGACCACCGCCTGCCGCGATTCGTCGAGCAGCGCGACGCTGCGCTTGAGTTCGTCTTGCAGCGAGACGCGCGGCGGCGCCGGCTCCGTGGGCGGCTGAGTTCGCGGGAGTGGCAGCGTCCCGACAGCCTCCGCCGGGGGCGCCGGCTCGGCGGACGCCACGTCGAGCCCTTTGGACGTATCGATCCAGCAGTGCGTCACGCCGCAGCGGCGGGCCGCCGCGAGCGACTGCGCGTCATTGAGCATGAAGCGCGTTCGCCAGAACGGCAGATCGATCCACGCGCCGCAGAATTCGTGCACGTGCATGCCAAGGCGCAGTTCGGCTACACCGATTCTCTTTCGCATCCAGGGAGGGCACGCGGCGCGCCGTTTTTCGTTCCCTCATCTATCGGTTTGGCGCCGGCCCACTTGAGCGACCGATGCCTGGCGCCGACGCACGATCCGGGCGGCCGCCAACGTGACCGCCTGAGCGAATGCCCTCGCCCAGGTGCGCGCTCAGCTTGGGCCCCGGATTGCCGATATCAGACTTGCCCGCCCGGGTGCCGCCCATAGGCGACACGAGGCGGGCTACCCGCTCTTGCGAATTCCAGCGAGGTTCACCGACCCATGTCCGCCACCCTTGCATCAGACCCGGCCGTGAAGCCGGCGCCGGCGCCAGACGTCGACGCCCTCATCAGCGGCATCGCCATCCCGCCACGGCCTGCCCTGCTCACCGAGTTGCAGATGGAGATGACCGGCGCCGATCCCGATTTCGACCGCATCGCGCGCCTCGTCGCCGGCGATGTCGCCCTCACCGCCGCTGTGTTGCGGACGGTGAACTCGCCCTTCTACGCGCTATCGCGCAAGGCAGCGACGATGCCCGAGGCGATCACGCTGCTCGGGCTGCGCCAGATCGGCGCACTCGTCACCGGCTTCGTGCTGCGCAAGTCGATCGGCGGCGAGGGCGCCAACCTGACTCGATTCTGGGACGTGACGACCAAGCGCTCGTTCGCGCTCGCGCGCCTGGCGCGCGGGCTGCGCGGGATCGACGTCGACGTCGCGCAGACCTTCGGCCTCTTCTGCGACGTCGGCATCGCGCTCCTGATGCAGCGCTTCCCGGCTTACGCGGCGACGCTCGCTGCCGCAAATCGTTGCGAAGATCTGCCGTTCACCCAGGTCGAGCAGGCGGCACACCAGACCGACCACGCGCTCGTCGGCGCGTTGATGGCACGCGCCTGGGGCTTGCCCAAACCCGTGTGCGACGCGATCCGCATGCACCACGACTACGCGACATTCCAGGACCTGCAAGCTCAGGCGGACGTGACGCGTCTGATCGCGATGGGTCTCGTCGCCGAACTCGCGATCCAACGCTTCGCAGGCTTGAATGAGAGCCGGGAATGGGACAAGGGCGGCGATGCCGCCGCCGGCGCACTGATGCTGGGCGACGCCGATATCGACGAGTGGGTCGAGCAGTTGACCGAGGATTTCGCCTCCGGTCTGGCCTGAGGGCCAGTGAACAATGCGCGCTGCGCGCGCGCCGAACTCAGCGGAAGCGCGATTCCGGAACCGTCTTCACGTCGCCCTGCAACGAACTGATGTACTTCGCAAGGAGCTTGAGCTCGGCGTGGCTGAACGGCGCCGCCATGCCGACCATGACCGCGTTGTCACGCCCGATGCGCGGGTTGCTCTTGGTCTGATACTCCTTGAGCGCGGCGAACAGATAGTCCGCGTGCTGACCGGCAAGCTTCGGGTAGCTCGGGTCGATCGGCTTGTTGAAGTTTTCGCCGTGGCAGGCGGTGCAGCCGCCCTTTTCCAGCAGTGCGGCGACCTGCTGCGGCGCTGCC
>JBDTSN010000366.1:0-3583 GCA_039931145.1 Burkholderiales bacterium
GCCGAATCGCCCCTGCCCGTGCCCATTGCGTCCACTACGCCCATCGTCATGCAGGCTTTGGGCCTCGCCGGCCAGCGTGGGGATCACGCGCTGTTCGAGCAGCTCGATCTGGCGCTCGTGCCCGGTAGCGTGACCTGGCTGCGCGGGCGCAACGGCTGCGGAAAGACAAGCCTGCTGCGCTTGCTTGCCGGCTTGGCGACGCCGACCGCGGGCGAATTGCAGTTCACAGGCATTGCGTTGCGAGAAGCCGGCCCGGCGTGGCGTCGCGGGCTCGTCTATATCGCCCACCAGAGTGCGCTGAAGGACGATCTCTCCGCCGCGGAGGCGCTGCGCTTCCTGATCGAACTGCAGGGATCGAAGCCTGACGCCGACGCGCTTGTCGCCGCGCAGGATCGCCTTGGCGTGCGCGCCAGTCGCGACGCACCGGTGCGCACCTTGAGCCAGGGGCAACGCCGACGGGTTGCGCTCGCCAGGCTCGCACTCTCGCTGGGTTTTCCCCTGTGGCTGCTCGACGAACCCTTCGACGCGCTCGACGCCGCCGGCGTCGAGGCGCTCAACGCGCTGCTCGCCGAACACGCGGCGCACGGCGGTGCGACGCTGCTCACGAGCCATCAGCGATTGACTCTAGAAGCGCCGCTGCCGCGCATCTTCGATCTCGACCGACATGGTCACGCATGAAGGCCTCGTATTGGACGCGCATCCGCCGCACACGTGCGACGACGCAGCGCGGCGTCAAGATCGGTCCGCACGGCGCGGCACCACCCATACGACCGCGGTTGCGGCACACATGAGCGGCGTCTTCGCGACGGTGCTGCTTCGCGATCTGCGGCTCGCGTCGCGCCGCCGCATCGACGCGTTACAACCGCTCGCGTTCTTCGTCGTTGCGCTCAGCATGTTTCCGCTTGGCGTCGGGCCCGAGCCGCAGATGTTGCGTGAGATCGCGCCGGGCATCGTCTGGGTCTGCGCGCTGCTCGCTTCGATGTTGTCGGTGAACGCGCTGTTCGCGGGCGACCTAGCCGACGGCTCGCTCGAGCAGATGCTGCTCGCACCCGAGCCACCGATCGCGCTCGTCGCCGCGAAATGCTGCGCACATTGGCTGCTCTCCGGCCTGCCGCTGATCGTCGCCGCGCCGCTCGTCGGCGTGCTCTTCGGCCTGTCAGGACAGGCGCTGGCGGTGCTCGTCTATGGGCTGCTGCTCGGCACGCCGATCCTGAGCCTTTTGGGTGCGCTCGGCGCGGCACTCACGCTCGGTCTTCGCAGCGGCGGCATGCTCCTCATCCTGATCGTGCTCCCGCTCGCGACACCGGCGCTGATCTTCGGCGCCGGATCGGTCAGCACCGTCGAGGCGGGGCTTTCGGCGGCGGGACATCTCTCGCTGCTCGGTGCGCTCTTGATCGCGACTGCGATCGGCGCGCCGCTCGCGACCGCAGCCGCACTGCGCATCTCGACTGAATGAGGCTGCCCGCGTGAACAACTCCGCCAAGCTGCGCCTGTACACCTTCGCCGCGCCGTCGCGCTTTTATGCGCTGACCGGCACGCTCGTGCCGTGGTTCTGGGCGGCGGCCGCGCTGTTCGCCGTTGCCGGCCTCTACATCGGCTTCTTTGTCGCGCCGACCGACGCGACGCAGGGCGAGGCGTACCGCGTCATCTTCATCCACGTGCCTGCGGCCTGGATGTCGATGCTGCTCTACCTCGTGATGGCGTTCTGGGCCGCGATCGGCTGGGCGTTCAACGCGCGGCTGGCGTCGATGCTCGCCCGCGCCCTCGCACCAACGGGCGCGATGCTCACCTTCCTCGCATTGTGGACAGGCGCGTTCTGGGGCAAGCCGACCTGGGGCACGTGGTGGGTGTGGGACGCGCGGCTCACCTCTGAGCTGATCCTGCTCTTCCTCTATCTGGGCTACATCTCGCTCGTCAACGCGATCGACGACACGCGCCGCGCGGACAAGGCCGGCGCGTTACTCGTGCTCGTCGGGAGTGTGAACGTGCCGGTGATCTACTTTTCGGTGAAGTGGTGGAACACCCTGCACCAGGGCGCGACGATCAGCATGACGGCGGCGCCAAAGATGGCTGCGACGATGCTCACCGCAATGCTGCTGCTGACACTCGCGTTCTGGGCCTACGCGTTCGCCGTTGTCTTCACGCGGGCCCGCGCGATCGTCGTCGAGCGGGAAGCCCACACGAACTGGGTGGCGTCAGCCGCACGTGGGAAAATGGAAAGATGAACTGGAACTCTGCGGCGGACTTCTTCGCCATGGGAGGCTACGGCCTCTATGTCTGGGGCTCTTACGGTGCGGCGATCGTCCTGATGACGATCGAGCCGTTGCTCGCGCGACACCGCCTTCGCGCGGCGCTGCGCGATGCCGCGATGCGATCGCAGGCCAAGGGAGCCGCAAGATGATGAAGCCGCGCAAAAAGAAACTCGCGCTGATCGGCGGCCTGCTCGCAGCAGTCGGCGTCACGGTCGCACTCGTGCTCAACGCCTTCCAGAGCAACCTGGTGTTCTTTTTCTCGCCGTCGCAGGTGGTCGCCCACGAGGCGCCGACCGGTCGCACCTTCCGCGTCGGCGGGCTGGTAGAGGAAGGCTCGCTCAAGGTCAATGGCACGAACGTGCAATTCATCATCACCGACACCGCGAAAGCGGTGCCGGTGCGCTTCGAAGGCATGCTTCCCGACCTCTTCAAGGAAGGCAAGGGCGTCGTCGCGCAAGGGCAACTTCACGACGGCGTATTCGTCGCCCGCGAGGTGCTTGCCAAGCACGACGAGAACTACATGCCGCCCGAGGCCGCCGATGCACTCAAGCGTGCGCAGCACGGTGACCCGAAGCTCGCAGAATCAATGGCCAAGGAGGCGCCCCAGTGATCCCGGAGATCGGCCACTTCCTGCTCTGGCTCGCGCTCGGCGTTGCCCTCGTGCTCGGCGTCGTGCCGATGGCCGGCGCGGCGCGCAATCGGTCCGACTGGATGGCGGTCGCACGCCCAGCAGCCGTCTGGCTGTTCGCCTTCGTCGCGCTCTCGTTCATCTGCCTTGCCGCCGCCTTCGTTGGCAACGATTTCTCGGTGCTTTACGTCGCGTCCAACTCGAACACCGCACTGCCGCTGCCATTTCGCATCGCCGCCGTCTGGGGTGGCCACGAAGGCTCGATGTTGCTGTGGCTGCTGATGCTGTGCGGCTGGACGTTCGCCGTCTCGCGCTTCAGCCGCGGGCTGCCGCTGCAGGTGCTGGCGCGCATCCTTTCGGTGATGGGCTTGCTGGCAGTCGGTTTCCTGCTCTTTACGCTCGTCACGTCGAATCCCTTCGACCGGCTCATCCCGGCGGCCGCCGAAGGCAGCGACCTGAACCCACTGCTGCAGGACCCCGGGATGATCTTTCACCCGCCGATGCTCTACATGGGCTACGTTGGTTTCTCGGTCGCGTTTGCGTTCGCGGTCGCGGCCCTGATCGGCGGCAACCTCGACGGCGCGTGGGCGCGCTGGACGCGGCCGTGGACGACGGCGGCCTGGATCTTCCTCACGATCGGGATCGCGCTCGGCAGCTGGTGGGCGTACTACGAGCTCGGCTGGGGCGGCTGGTGGTTCTGGGA
>JBDTSN010000367.1:0-3577 GCA_039931145.1 Burkholderiales bacterium
CAGGTGATCCAGAAATCGAGCAACGTCGGCACCGTCAAGATGGCGATGCAGATGCAGCCGCGCGAGATGTGGGAGCTCTTCAGCGCGGTCGGTTTCGGCCAGCGCCCGCAGATCAATTTCCCCGGCGCGGTGACCGGGCGGCTGCGGCCGTACAAGAGCTGGCGCCCGATCGAGCAGGCGACGATGAGCTATGGCTACGGCCTGTCGGCGAGCCTCTTTCAGCTCGCGCGCGCCTACACCATGTTCGCCCACGACGGCGAGCTGCTGCCGTCGACGATCCTCAAGCGGCCCGAACTGCAAGAGGGTGCCGAGCGCAGCGCCGGGCAAGGCGTCGTAGAGACCTCCGGCGTGCGCGTGCTCTCGCCGAAGGTGGCGCGCGAGGTGCGCGAGATGCTGCACATGGTGACGCAACCGGGCGGCACCGCGCCGAAGGCGCAGACCATGGGCTACACCGTTGGCGGCAAGACGGGCACCGCGTACAAGCAGGAAGGCAAGCACTATTCGCTGAAAAAGTATCGCGCCTGGTTCGTCGGCATGTCGCCGGCGATGAACCCGCGCATCGTTGTCGCGGTGATGGTCGACGAGCCGACCGCCGGCAAGTACTTCGGCGGCGACGTCGCGGCGCCGGTGTTCGCCGCCGTCGTGCAGCAGACGCTGCGTACGTTGAACGTGCCGCCGGACCTCGAAGTCAAACCGCAGATCGTGTCGAAGCCGATTGCGGCCGAGGAAGAAAGCTTCTGATGGCAGCGCTGGCGCACCTTGCTTCGAACGACGCGGCAGTCGACTGGCTGCGGGCGCGCGGCGTGCGCGCGCTCGCGTCCGATAGCCGCCGCGTGCGCATCGGCGACGCTTTCATCGCCTGGCCGGGCGATGCGCACGATGGGCGCGACTTCGTCGCTGCGGCGCTGGCGGCCGGTGCGCTTGCCTGCCTCGTCGAGGAAGAAGGCGCCGCGCGCCACGCGTTTTCCGACGAGCGCGTCGCCGCGCTGCGTGGCCTGAAGGGCGCGGCGGGGCCGATCGCGAGTGCGTTCCTCGGTGAGCCGAGCCAGCGTCTCGCGCTGCTCGCAGTGACCGGCACGAACGGCAAGACATCGACGGCCTGGTGGATTGCGCAGGCGTTCTCGGCGCTCGGGCGGCGTTGCGCCGTCGTCGGGACGCTCGGCATGGGCGAGCCGCCACGCCGCGGAACCCGGGAGGGCGCACCGCCGCAAGATGCGACGCTCACCGCCACCGGCCTCACATCGCCCGATCCGGTGATGTTGCAAAGCGCGCTGAGGCAGTTCGCCGATGCGGGTTTCGCCGCCTGCGCGATCGAGGCTTCTTCGATCGGCCTTGCGCAGCAGCGCCTTGCGGGATGCGCGATCCACGTCGCGCTCTTCACCAACTTCACGCGCGACCACCTCGACTATCACGGCACGATGGAGGCCTACTGGCGTGCCAAGGAAGTGCTGTTCGACTGGCCGGGGCTGGTGTCGGCAGTCGTCAATCTCGACGACGCGCGGGGTCGCGAGTTGGCGCAGCGCACCAGCACGCGCGGCATCGACCTGTGGACGGTATCGACCCGGTCGGGTGCGCGTCTCGTTGCGAGCGCGATCGCGTACCGCGACGCCGGCCTCGGCTTCGACGTGAGCGAAGAGGGCGGCGCGACGCTGCCCACTGGGCTGATCGGCGAGTTCAACGTTTCCAATTTGCTCGGCGTGATCGGTGGTCTGCGCGCGCAGGGCGTGCCGCTTGCCGAAGCAGTCGCCGCGTGCGCAAGACTGACGCCGGTGCCGGGGCGCATGCAGCGCGTTCATGCCGACCCCGAAACGCTTGCGGCTTCGGCAGTTCGCGCGCGGGGCGCAAGTGCCATTGCCTTGCCCGAAGTCGTCGTCGACTATGCGCACACGCCGGACGCGGTTGAGAAGGCGCTGCTTGCGTTGCGGCCCTTTGCGCTCGAGCGCGGCGGCAAGCTGTGGTGCGTGTTTGGCTGCGGCGGCAATCGCGATGCGAGCAAGCGCCCGCTGATGGGCGCGATCGCCGAGCGCCTCGCCGACCACGTCATCCTGACGAGCGACAACCCGCGCCACGAGGCGCCGGGGTTCATCCTGTCCCAGATCCTGGTCGGCGTGATCGGGCACGACGATGTCGATGTCATCGAAGAGCGGCGCGCAGCGATCGCCCATGCGCTGCAGGCGGCCGATGCGCGCGACGTTGTGCTCATCGCCGGCAAGGGCCACGAGGACTACCAGGAAGTTGCCGGCGCGCGCAAGCCGTTCAGCGATATCGACACGGCTCGCGTGCTGCTTGCGGTGCGCAGCTCGGGAGGTGCGACGTGAGGCCGCGGGCAGCGCCTCGGCAGGCTCGATTATGCGCGTGCCGCGCCGCGTCGAACAAGCTCATCTCGCGCGAAGACGGGCGTGCTGCAGGGGGGCGCCAATGACCACGCCGATGATGACGCTCACCCAGGCGCATGCGATGCTCGTCGCCGCGATGCCGGATGCGCGGGTTGTCGGTGACGGATCGGTCGCGCTGAGTCGCGTTCATTCCGACACACGAAGCCTGCGCGCGGGGGATCTCTTCGTCGCGCTGCGCGGTGAGCGGTTCGATGCGCACGACTTCTTGTTCCAGGCGCGCGAATCGGGTGCGGCAGCCGCGCTTGCCGAGCGCGGCCTGTCCGAGACCGGGCTGCCGGGCGTGCTCGTGCGCGACAGCCGCGCCGCACTCGGCGCACTTGCGGCGGCGTGGCGGCGGCGCTTCGAGCTGCCGCTCATTGCGGTCACCGGCAGCAACGGCAAGACGACGGTGACGCAGATGATCGCCGCCATCCTGCACGCCTGGGTCGGCGCCGGCGCGTTCGCGACCGAAGGCAATTTCAACAACGACGTCGGCGTGCCGCTCACGCTGCTGCGGTTGCGCCGGGACGACGCGACCTGGCACCGCGCCGGCGTGGTCGAGATCGGCATGAATCATCCGGGCGAGATCGCGCCGCTTGCCGCGATCGCAGCGCCGACTGTCGCGCTCGTCAACAACGCGCAGCGCGAACACCTCGAGTTCATGGCCGATGTGCGTAGCGTTGCGCTGGAGAACGGCGCCGTCATTTCAGCGCTCGGTGCGGACGGCATCGCCGTCTTCCCGGCCGATGACGCCTTCACGCCACTGTGGCGCGATCTCGCCGGCGCGCGCAGGACGCGCACTTTCGCGCTCGAAGGCGATGCCGACGTGCGCGGTGCTTGCGACTGGCGCGGCGACCACTGGGCCATGAGGCTTGCGACCCCCGACGGTGCGTGCGACGTGCGGCTTCATGTCGCAGGCAGGCACAACGTGAAGAACGCGCTCGCCGCAGCCGCGTGCGCGCTCGCCACCGGCTGCCCGCTCGACGCGGTGCGCGCCGGCCTGGAAGCGTTCACTCCCGTCAAGGGCCGCTCGCAGGTGCAGCGCATCGTGTTCGGCAGCTGCGACGCGACACTGGTTGACGATTCGTACAACGCGAATCCCGATTCGGTGCGCGCGGCGATCGACGTCCTTGCCGCGCTGCCCGCGCCGCGCTGGCTGGTGCTCGGCGACATGGGCGAGGTCGGCGACCAGGGGCCGGCGT
>JBDTSN010000368.1:0-3576 GCA_039931145.1 Burkholderiales bacterium
AGATGCAGCGCCGCGCGTCGAGCCGGTAGGGCGCGACGATCGCCTGCGTCGGGCACACGGTGATGCACGCCTCGCAGCTTCCGCAATGGTCGCTCGCGGCATCGGTCAGCGGCAGCGCGAAGTCGATGTAGACCTCGCCGAGGAAGAACATCGAGCCCGCCTCGCGATGCAGCGTCAGCGTGTGCTTGCCGCGCCAACCGATGCCGCTACGCGCAGCGAGTTCAACTTCGAGCACCGGCGCCGAGTCGGTAAACACACGGTGGCCGAACGGGCCCACCGCCTGCGCGATGCGATCGGCAAACCGCTGCAGCCGGGCGCGCAGCACCTTGTGGTAGTCGCGGCCTCTCGCATAGATCGATACATTCGCCGCCTCGGGCTTCGCAATGCGCTGCCATTCGATCGCCTGCCACTCGTCGGGCGCGTTGCGCGGCAGGTAGTCCATGCGCACCGTGATCACGCGAACGGTACCTGGGATAAGCTCGGCCGGCCGCGCGCGCTTCATGCCGTGCGCTGCCATGTAGTGCATGCTGCCGTGAAAACCGGCTGCCAGCCAGGCAGCAAAACCGGGCTCGGCGCTCGCCAGATCGACATCGGCCACGCCGATCTGGGAAAATCCGCACTCGGTAGCCCAGGCGCGCAGTTGCGCGAGCCGTTCTTCCCCATTCACGTTTTGCCGAGCATCAACAACCATCCCCCGATTCTAGAAACCCGCCACGTCGCCTGGATCGACGAGGCCGCTTGCGCAGCGACGGCGCGCGATCTGGCGCAAAGGGGTGCGTTGCGCGAAGCCATCGTCGAGTTGCGCGGGCCGCTTGGCGCAGGGAAGACGACCTTCGTGCGCCACCTGCTGCATGCGCTCGGCGTCACCGGGCGCGTGAAGAGCCCGACCTACGCCGTACTCGAGCCCTACGAGCTGCCCGCTGGCGCGGTGTGGCACTTCGACTTCTATCGCTTCGACGACCCGCAGGAATGGGAGGACGCGGGCTTTCGTGACATCTACGCCGGCCCGGGCCTGAAGATCGCCGAATGGCCGGAGAAGGTCGAGGGCTTGCTGCCGGAAGCGGACCTGTGCATCGAGATCGCATACAGCCGCAGCGACGCAAGCGAGGGACGCGACGCGGTCTTCACCGCGCACACCGCACGCGGGCGGGAGTTGCTGGCGTGACGAATGTGACTCTGGCGCGGCGCCGCTTCCTACAACGCGGTGGTGCACTCGTGCTGCTGCTCGGTGCGCGCGAACTCGCGTTCGGCGCGAGCATCGTCGCGGTGCGGGTCTGGCCGGCCGACGAATACACCCGCGTCACGATCGAATCCGACGCCCAGCTTTCGGTCCAGCACTTCGTCGCCGAGAACCCGTCGCGCCTCGTCGTCGACATCGACGGACTCGAGCTCAGCCCTGCGTTGCGCGAGCTCGTCGCCAAGGTCGGCAGCGACGACCCGTTCATCACGCGCGTGCGCGTCGGCCAGAACCAGCCGCGCGTCGTGCGCCTCGTATTCGATTTGAAGCAGCACACCGCACCGCAGGTGTTTTCTCTCGCGCCGGTTGCGGCGTACCAGTACCGCCTCGTCTTCGATCTCTATCCGACGACGCCGCCCGACCCGCTGCTGGCGCTCGTCCGCGAGAAGGAACAGGCCGAGCGCCAGGCTGCATCGGCGGTGCAGGACGCGCTGGGCGAACTGATCGGCAAACTCAACAAGCCGGTACCGCTGCCGCCGCGCACCCTACCGCCGGTCGCCATTGCGCCGCCATCGCCTCCCGCGGCGCCGCAGCAGACGCCCGTGCCCGCGCCTGCACCCGAGCTGCCACAGATGGCACAGGACCGAATCGACCGCCTCGTGATCGTCGCCCTCGACCCCGGCCATGGCGGCGAGGACCCGGGCGCGATCGGCCCGAACGGCCTGCGCGAAAAGGACGTCGTGCTCGCGATCGCGCTGCAACTGCGCGAGCGGATCAATGCTCTGCCCGGCATGCGCGCGATGATGACGCGCGACGCGGACTTCTTCGTCCCGCTCGGCCAGCGCGTCGCCAAGGCGCGGCGCGTGCAGGCCGATCTGTTCATCTCGATCCACGCCGACGCCTTCATGACGCCGCAGGCGCGCGGAGCGTCGGTCTTCGCGCTCTCAGACAAGGGCGCGAGCAGCAGCGCCGCACGCTGGATGGCACAGCGCGAGAACGCGGCCGACCTCGTCGGCGGCGTGAACGTGAAGGCGGCCGACGCCGCCGTGCTGCGCACCCTGCTCGACATGAGCACGACAGCGCAGATCAAGGACAGCATGAAACTCGGCAGCGAGGTGCTGACGCGTATCGGCAAGGTCGGCAGGCTGCACAAGGGCAGCGTCGAGCAGGCGGGCTTTGCGGTGCTGAAGGCGCCCGACATCCCGTCCATCCTGGTCGAGTCGGCGTTCATCTCGAACCCCGAGGAAGAGGCGCGCCTGAACGACCCTGGCTATCAAGCCGAGCTCGCCGCGGCCCTCGCGAGCGGCGTGCAGCGCTACTTCGCGCGCAATCCGCCGCTGGCGCGCAATCGGACTCTGTAGGTTTCGCCGCCTGCAGTCGAGCGATCGGCAGCCCCTTTGCCAGCCTTCAGCGCGCGACTATTTCTTGAACGGGTTCTCGAAACGCAGCCCCTCAATGCGCTGGCCATGCTGCAAGTCATCGGTCAACAGCCGGGTACAACCGGCCTCCAAAGCGCCAGCCACGATCAGAGCGTCGTAGAAGCTCAACTTGAGTTGCGATTGCAACTCGAGCCCCTTGGCGTAGAACTCGACGCTCGGCATCATGCGCCAAAGCGGCATCAGCACATCGCGAAGGAACCGATGCGTGTCTTCAAGCGCAAGGGGGTGGGCCATCTTGCGCGTAGCGACGTTAAGCGCCTCCTGAACAACCTGATGGCTGATGCAGGCGTCGTCCCGCGCGAGCGCCGCCTGGACAAGTTCGCGCGCGATGCCGCGCTTGCGTTCGTCACTGTCGTCGAAGAGGTAGATGAAGACGCTGGTATCGAGGAAATCAACGCTCATTCATTTCGTCCCGGCTGAACTTGCGCCCGCCGGTGCCGGCCTTTCCCTGCAACTCATCCATCAGTTCACCAAAACGGCGGACGCGTTGCTTGCGCGCGTACTGCGCAAGCCAGAGCCTGAACTGCTCGTTGAGCGTCGTGTTCTCCTCCTTCGCCTGCAGGCGCGCCGCCTCGATCAGAGACTCTTCAGCACTCGATGTGATGTTTTTCATGATCGGCTCCATGATGCTCGTAGGCTACGAATTGAAATTCGTACAAGATGCAGTGCGCACTGATCAGTGCACAGTATGGATTGCACGGTATGGATCAGCGCCACGATGCGGCGAAAGCCGCGGCGCGCAATTCGCCGCGCGCCTGCGCGATGACAGTGCGCGCCGCACTCAGGCCAAGCAGGCCCATCACGGTGGCCACCGCGAGATCGGGCCAGTTGGTGCCGGTGCCGAAGACACCAAACGCGGCGGCCATCACCGCGAGGTTGCCAATCGCATCGTTACGGCTGCACAACCACACCGAGCGCATGTTGGCGTCGCCCTCGCGCCAGGCGTAGAGCATCGCGGCG
>JBDTSN010000369.1:0-3575 GCA_039931145.1 Burkholderiales bacterium
CGACTTCGGAAAGCCGAGCATGTCGCCGAGCGCCGTCAGGATCACTTTCTTCGTCGGCACGTTGGCGGCGACCGCCTGGAGCGTGGTGGCGAAGTTCTCGACCATCACGATCACCTTCGCGCCCGAGTCCTTCAACTGGTGCTCGAGCTCGCGCGGCGTGTAGAGCGGGTTCACGTTCACCACCACGTAGCCTGCGCGCAGGATGGCGGCAACGGCAACCGGGTATTGCGGCACGTTGGGCATCATGACGGCGACACGGTCGCCCTTCTCAAGCCCGAGCCCCTGCAGGTAGGCGGCGAGAGCACGCGACTGCTGATCGACCTGCGCGAAGCTGATGCTCTTGCCCATGAAGCGGTAGGCGATGGCGCTGCCGTACTTCTTGAAGCTCTCTTCGAGCAGTTCGACGAGCGAGCGGTACTGCGCCACATCGATTTCGGCGGGAAGTCCCGCCGGATAGTGTTTGAGCCAGGTCTTTTCCATCTTCTCCTCCAAGTTGAGCCAATTCTGACGCATAGCTGACAGGGCCCGTATCGGGTGTTTCGATAGCGCCTGAGTTGACTCAAGTTGTCCCCGCCGGCGTCGAAAACAGCGGGAATTCCCGTATTTCGCGCTCACCCCAACTTGTCCGTCGCCACCTTCCACCCGCTTCCGCCCGAGGCCTTGCGCCTGGGCGCGCCGCTGCCGTTCGCGCTGCGCGACGCGAACGGCGCACTGATCGCGGCGCGCGGCATCGTGATCCGGACCGAAGCGCAGTTGCAAACCCTGTCTTCGCGCGAGCTCTTTCTCGACGAAGCGGACAGCGAGAACCTTGCCCGCGCGGTCGCCGGCAAGGTCGATTCAATGGTGCGGCAAAACGCCCTCCTCGGGAGAATTGCCGAGGCCAAGCCCGACAGCGCGCCTGCCGCCGGCCCTGCGCGCCGCCTGGAGGACCCGATCAGCATCTGGAGCAGTCTGCAAACGCGCGCCAGCATGCTGCTGCGCGACGCGCCGGGGGACGACTTTGCGTCGCGGCTCGTCGCGCTGCAGGCCGAAGCGCTCGAAATGCTCGATCGCGACACCAACCTTGCGCTGTTGATCCTGATCCAGGGCACGACGAGTGAATCGCGCAACTACAGCGTCGGCCACGCACTACTCGTCACCGCGCTGTGCGAACTCGCCGCGCGCCACCTCGTCGCCTGGCCCGCGGCGTGGCGCAAGCCGCTGCGCTGCGCCGCGCTGACAATGAACATCGCGATGACGGCGCTGCAGGACGCACTCGCCCTGCAAGAGGCGCCGCCGACGCCGCAGCAGCGCGCGTTGATTGACAGCCACGCCGCGCTCGCCGCGCAACGCCTGCGCGAGTGCGGCGTCGACGACGATCTGTGGATCGACGCCGTCGCGCAGCACCACGCGACACGCGCCGGCAAGCTTGCCGAACTACCCGACGCTGCGCAGCTTGCGCGCCTGATCCAGCGCGCCGACATCTTCGCCGCGCGCCTGAGCCGGCGCCGCACGCGCCACGCGCTGTCGGGTATGGCCGCGGCGAAGGCGACCTATCTCGACGAAAACCAGAAGGCCGACGAAGCGGGCGCGGCGATCATCAAGGCGACCGGCATCTACCCGCCCGGCAGCTTCGCGCGCCTCGCGAGCGGCGAGATCGCCGTCGTGCTGCGGCGCGGGCGCCTGGCCAACGAGCCGGTGGTCGCGAGCGTCGTGAGCGCCGCCGGCCTGCCGCTCGGCGAACCCGCGCGGCGCGACACGCGCAGCGCCCGCCACGCGGTCACCGCGGGCGTCGCGCCACAGGACGTGCGGCTGCGCCTCAATCTTGAGAAACTGCTGAGCCTGGCCTGATTCGCACGCGCCGTCAGGCGCCTTGCAGTTCAGTCAACAGGCCCTGCGCATGCCGGCAGCGCGGCGCGTAGCGCCCGACGCGCGTTGCAATCTGCGCAATATGCTCAGGCGTCGTACCGCAGCAGCCGCCGGCAATATTGAGAAAGCCGGCGCGCGCGAAGTCTTCCATCAGGCTGCCGGTGATCTCGGGCGTCTCGTCGAAGCCAGTCTCGCTCATCGGATTCGGCAGCCCGGCATTCGGGTAGCAACTGATGAAGGTGTCGTCGGCGACCTTCGCAAGTTCCTCGATGTAGGGCCGCATCAAGGCCGCGCCGAGCGCGCAATTGAGCCCCACCGCGAGCGGCCGCGCATGGCGCACCGAATGCCAGAACGCGCCGACCGTCTGGCCCGACAGGATGCGCCCCGAGGCGTCGGTGACAGTGCCCGAGACGATCACAGGCAGGCGCTCGCCAGTCTCTTCCATCAATTCGTCGAGGGCAAAAATCGCCGCCTTCGCGTTGAGCGTGTCGAAGATTGTCTCGATCAGAAACAGATCGCAGCCGCCTTCGAGCAAGCCCTCCGCCTGCTCGCGATACGCGTCGCGCAGCTCGTCGAACGTGACGTTGCGCGCCGCCGGGTCGTTCACGTCCGGGCTGATGCTCGCGGTGCGCGGCGTCGGGCCGAGCGCGCCGGCGACGAAGCGCGGCTTGTCCGGGGTGCTGAACTCTTCGCACGCCTGACGCGCGAGGCGCGCCGCGGCGACGTTCATCTCGCGCGCGACCTCTGCGAGACCATAGTCGTCCTGCGCCACCGTGGTCGCGCCGAAGGTGTTGGTCTCGACGATGTCGGCGCCGGCGCGCAGGTAATCCTCGTGGATGCGCAGGATGACGTCCGGCCTTGTCAGCTGCAGCAGCTCGTTGTTGCCCTTCAGGTCTTTCGGATGGTCGGAAAAACGCTCACCGCGGTAGTCAGTCTCGGTGAGCCTGGCGCGCTGGATCATCGTGCCCATCGCACCATCGAGAATGACGATCCGCTCTTTCATGATCGGCGCGAGTGCGGCGCCGCGCGTATAGGGTCGCTGGTTCATCCGCGCATTGTAGGAAGTGCGGCGCCGAAAGTGGCCCGTCGGGCTTTGGGCGCAGCAGGCGAACCTGGCGTCAGATCAATTCAACGGCGCGCGTCTCGCCGAACAGCGACGCGCGGAAGTCGAGCGCACGCGGGCCCTCCTGCTTCATCGCCCATTGCGCGAGGGCGCGAGCCGACATCGGCTTGGCAAACAGATAGCCCTGCAATTCGTGGCAACCAAGTTCGCGCAGCAACTGCTGCTGAGTCTCGGTCTCGACGCCTTCGGCGACAACCTTCAGGCCGAGCGCGTGCGCGAGCTTGACGACGGCATCGACGATCGCGTGCGCGTCGTCGCTCGTCGCCAGGTCGAGCACCAGCCCGCGGTCGATCTTGAGTTCTTCTGCGGGCAGTTTCCTGAGCCGACCGAGGTTCGAGTAGCCGGTGCCGAAGTCATCGATCGACAGGTGCACGCCGAGTGCGGCGAGCTCGTCGATCACGCCGTGCGCATCGTGGCTGTCGTCGGTGGCAACGGTTTCGGTGATCTCACAGGTCAGAACGCGCGCTTCGAGCCGGTTGCGTTGCAGCGCGGTGCCGATGCGCGCCGCAAGGTCGGGCTGGCGCAACTGGTGCACCGAGAGGTTGATCGCAACCCGCATCCGCAGGCCCTGGTTGCGCCAGGCGCGGATCTGGCGGCACGCCTC
>JBDTSN010000370.1:0-3557 GCA_039931145.1 Burkholderiales bacterium
CACGAGCGTCGAGCCGACGGCCATCAGCTCCCAGAAGATGAACAGTGTCACGAGGTCCCCTGCGAACGCGGCGCCGATCGCTGCGCCGGCGTAGACGAACGCGGCGGGCACCTCGACGCGGCTCTTCTGGCCGAGCGCGAAGAGGCCACCCCCGGCAGCCATCAATGCGAAGATCGTCGCGAACAGGCGTGACAACTTGTCGCCGCGCAGCGGCGTGAGCTCAAAGCCGAGGAAGTGGAGTTGCCAGATCGCGCCGTCGCCGACCTGCCAGACGAGCCAGAGCGCGGCGAGCGGCAGCGCGATGACGAAGGCCGAGCGCACTGCGCCGCGCAGCCACGGCAGCAGCAGGGCGCCGAAGATCAGCACCATGCCCGGGTGCAGCGCGTGCTCAGTCATCGCGCGCTCGGCCGTCGCCGTGGCCGTCGTTGGCACTTGCTTCGCCGTCGTAGTAGGTGTCGGCGCGTCTGAGGAAGAGGGAAATCGCCTTCGCGAAGGCGATCATCACGATGCAGACGAGCAGACCGTACCAGGCGTGAAACGCGAACCAGCCCTCGATCTCGAAATGCGGATGCAGATGGACGAACGGTTCGACGAGCACCGTGAGCGCGAGCACGACGAGAAAGCCGCGCCACAGCCACTTCACGTGCCGCGAATCGTCGAGCCAATGGGTATCGTCGATTCGGCGGTCCTTGATGCGGGTGTCGTTCATGCGTTCAGCCTCCGCCGATCATCTGCCGCGCGAGCGCGAGCGGCACGTCGGGCATGAAGAAAAGCGCGACCGTGCCGGCGGCGGTGGCGACGAGAGCGACGACCATCGGCCACGGCGCCTCGCCGTGCGTCGCATGCCCCACATGGCCATCGTGACTCTCGGCGCGCGGTGCGACGAAGAATGCGCGGTAGACGATCGGTGCGAAGTAGCCGGCGTTGAGCAGCGTGCTCGCCGCGATCACGGCGACCGCGAGCCAGTGCTCGGTCGCCATCGCGCCTGACAGCATGTACCACTTCGAGATGAAGCCTGCCGCCGGCGGCAGCCCGATCATCGACAGCACACCGATCGCGAACGCGCCCATCGTCCACGGCATGCGCCGGCCGATGCCGTCGAGCTGGCTCACCTCGGTCTTGTGCGCCGCGGTGTAGATCGCGCCGGCGGCGAAGAAGAGCGTGATCTTGCCGAGCGCGTGCGCCGCGATATGCATCACCGCACCGACGATCGACAAGGGCGCGAGGATCGCCATCGCAAGCACGACGTAGGCGAGCTGGCTGACGGTCGAGTACGCGAGCCGACGCTTCAGGTTGTCGGCGCGCAGCGCGACGATCGATGCCGCGATGATCGTGAAACCCGCGACCCACAACAGCCAGTCGGCGTTCGTCGCGGTCGCGAGCTGATCGACGCCGAAGATGTAGACGATCACCTTGACAACGCTGAAGACGCCCGCCTTCACCACCGCCACGGCGTGCAGCAACGCTGAAACCGGTGTCGGTGCGACCATCGCCGACGGCAGCCAGCGGTGAAACGGCATCAGCGCTGCCTTGCCGATGCCAAACATCGTCAGCGCGAGCACGCCGCCGAGCGCGGCACCGGATAGTTTGCCGGCGAGCACGCCGCCCGGCGTGAATTCGGTCGTCCCGGCGATGACCCAGATAAAGATCAGCGCCGGCAGCAAGAACACGATCGACGTGCCCATCAGTACGCCGAGATAGACGCGCCCACCGGCGCGTGCGGCGTCAGTGCCGGCATGCGTGACGAGCGGGTACGTGACGAGCGTCAGCACCTCGTAGAAGACGAACAGCGTGAACAGGTTGGCGGCAAAAGCGATGCCCATCGTCGCCGCCAGGGCGAGCGCGAAGCAGACGTAAAAGCGTGTCTGGTGCTGCTCGGCGTTGGCGCGCATGTAGCCGATCGAGTAGATCGAGTTGACGATCCACAAGCCCGACGCGACGAGGGCGAACAGCATGCCGAGCGGCTCGACGCGAAACGCGATCGCCAAGCCCGGCATCACGTCGATCACCTTGAGCGCGGGTTGTGCGCCGGCGAGCACCTGTGGCAGCAGCGACACGACGCAATAGAACAGCAGCGCGGCGGTGGCGAGCGTCACGCCTTCGCGCAGGTTCGGCACGCGACCGCAGAGCGAGATCAGCACCGCACCGACGAGCGGCACGAGCAGCGCGCCGAGCACGAGCGCGTCTGCTGCCATCAGTTCGCCCCGCCGAACAGCTGGCTAGCGGCGGCGGTGGCCGAGCCGAGCGTGAACGAGGAGTCGATGCCGAAGTACACCGTCGCCGCGACAAGCACGGCCGACGGCGCGACGAGTTGCCAGCGCACCTTGACGGCGGGGTGCGCATCGGCCGGTGGCTCGCCGAAGTACGCCGCCTCGACGAAGCGCCAGACATAGACGATCGCGAGCAGCGACGACAGCACGATCACGAACACGAGCCACCACTGGCCGCGTTCGATCGCCGCCTGCACCAGCACCCACTTGCTGATGAAACCGGCTGTCCCCGGCACGCCGATCAGCGACAGGCCGCAGATCACGATGCCCATGCATGCGGCCGGCATCGTGCGTGCCAGCCCCTGGATGCGCGTGAGGCTTACGCCGCCCACTGCCGCCGTCACCGCGCCGAGCAGCATGAAGATCGCGCCCTTCGTCACGCCGTGATTGAACAGATGCACGATCCCGGCGCTGAGCCCGGTCACGGTGCCGAACGACAGGCCGAGGATGATGTAGCCGACCTGCGCAACGCTCGAATACGCAAACAGCCGCTTCATGTCGGTCTGGAAAATCGCGACCGTCGATGCACCAAACATGCCTGCGAGTGCGAGCACAAGCAGCATCTCCTGCATCGGCAAGCGCTGGAAGACCTGTGCCTCGCCGAACACCGTGAAGTAGTAGCGCATCAGCACGTAGAGCGCGACCTTGGTCGCCGTTGCGGCGACGAACGCGGACACTGCCGACGGCGCGTAGGCATACGCGTTGGGCAGCCACTGATGGAGCGGAAAGACCGCTGCCTTGAGCGAGATGCCGACCGTCAAGAAGGCGAGTGCCGCGAGCACCGGTCGCGTGCCGCGCAGCGGCGCAAGGCGGTGCGCCATGTCGGCCAGATTGAGCGTGCCCGTCATCAGGTAGAGCAGACCGACGCCGATCACGATGAAGGTCGCACCGATCGTTCCCATGATCAGATACTGATACGCCGCGAGCAGCGCGCGCCGGTCGTTCGCGAGCGCGACCATCACGTAGGTCGACAGCGACGAGACTTCGAGGAAGACGAAGATGTTGAACGCGTCGCCGGTGATCGTCATGCCGAGCAGGCCGGTCAGGCACAGCGCGAACATCGTGTAGAAGAGATAGTGCTGCTGAGGCTCGATCTCGGCCTCGATGCTCGCGCGGCTGTAGGGCAGGACGACGGCCGCGATGCTCGAGATCAGCAACAGGACGAAGGACGACAGGCGGTCGACGCGGTACTCGATGCCCCAGGGCGGCGCCCAGCTCCCGAGCGCATACGACAGCACGCCGTGCGCCTGCACTTCCCAGTGGATCGCGATCGCGATCGCGAGCGAC
>JBDTSN010000371.1:0-3556 GCA_039931145.1 Burkholderiales bacterium
CGTCAAACGCGAGTACGACCGGCTGTTGCCTGCCACCAAGGCGACCTGATTCAGGGCACGATGCTGCGGCTCGAACAAGGAGCGTCGGGAGGCTCACGATCGGGTTGCTCATGGCTTAGAAGAAGCGGTCGACCGCCGGGCGTGGCGGCTGCAGACCGGGGGGTTTCGCAGCGCCCAGATACCGCCACTGCTGCGCGCAGAGATCGCTGCGCGCATTCCCGCAAATGATCAACACGCGCGACTTCGCCGTGGGGACATGCCAGTGCGTCTGCGCTAACTGGATTCGCTTGCGGGTCTCGAGCCACTGCGCCGAAATCGGGTACGCCGGGCCTCGGCTAGCCCTGACCTGAAGCACGCATCCGGGGGGCCTTGGGGCCGTCCTGGTGAGCGCCCCAGGCGATGGCTTCCAGCCGCGCGATCACATCCTGCTCGACTGTGTACGTCGGATCGTAGAAGCGGACGTTGAACCGCCGATGGAACTCGGCGCGCGTCAGCCGCGCCGGTGCCTGTCCCTTGTGGATCTTGGTCATGGGCGGAAAAGCTCGGTCGGTTAAGCGAGAGTAGTTCCCGTCTTGCCTGCAGCGCCGGGCAGGGCCTCGACGACCTGATCGAGGCCAGCGCGGTAGTCGGGGAACTTCGGTTCCCAGCCGGGTACGCGCGGAGCCGGTGTCTGGTGCGGCATCGCCAATGCAGTCTGCTGCATGTGCTCTTCGCGGATGATGACGCGCGCGAGCAGATGTGAGAGCAGCGGCAAGTGCATGGGGCACGGCCTTCCGACGCGGTGCGCGAAGGCATCCATGAATTTTTCGAAGGCAATGGCGTGCCCGTCGGTCGCGTAGCAGGTCTTGCCCGCGTTCGGCGCTCGGGCGGCGGCCAACAGTGCCGAAGCGGCATCGAACTGGTGAAGGTGGTACTGGCGCGCGTCGGCGGGCCCCGACCAGTATGGCCGGCCGAGCCGAAAGGCTTTGCGATAAGCCGACAGGTCGGCGCTCACAGGTCCGTACAGATACCCCAGGCGCACAACGCATGACGGCAGCGCACACGACAGGACTAGCGCCTCGCATTCGAGGATCGTATCAACGCACGACCGCAGCGGATCGTCGAGTTTGGCTCCACGCTCCACGGCGTGCACAAAGGCGAAGCTGGCGTGAACCAAGAATGTCGCGTCGCCGGCGCGTGCGGCCCGGATGGCTCGATGGGTTGCGGCAAGCGCCACGCGGGGGAAGTCCTTCCATGCCTGCCCGTCATGCAGGAGCGTATTGGCCTGCTGTCCGGAAACGTTGACATGGACCCGGCCGCCGCGACGTCCTGTTGACTGTTGCGCGAGAACGCGGCCCAACTCGAGACGCGCACCGGTGATGGACAGGTTCATTTGAATCGCCTTGAGGCTCAGCCTTGAGGTGTCATGTTACTGGCGACGTTGCACCCCATAGTTGGACGCACCGCGGGACAACGAACTGTCTCGTTCATCGACGGCATGGAAGCGCAGGCACCCAACCCGCACTTTACGGCAGAGATTCTGGGTATAGGCGATGTCCCGGTCACGGTTCAACAGCGAGCGGGACATCGCGCGTTCAACCAGCCTCGCAACATGCGCGCGTACTGCCGCGTACAGAAGTGCGGTGATCAATAGCCACGACACCGGATAGCGGCTCCGCACACGTTGAGTTCGCCGGCGCCGAGGCGGCCGCAGACCGCGTCAGCATGGCGCCAGCCCTGCGAAGCGGCGGGTCATGGTGGACCGGATGGCAGCCGATATGCGGGGGCGGCGGCCGAAAGGCCGAAAGGCGCCGCTCAGGGCGAAGAAGCCGAACCGGCGGCCGGCACTACGACCACGGTCGTGCCATTGGCCGGCTTGCCCGCGTCTCCGGTCGCACCCGTCGCGCCGGTTGCGCCAGTGGCGCCTGGCTCGCCAGCGGGCCCGGGCACCACGACGACAGGTGGTGCCACATCGGCCTTCTGGCAGGCGGCGAGGCCGAAGACGGCAGCCAGTGTGAGGAAGAGCAAGGTAGTACGGGGCGTATGGTTCATGGCGATTCCTGAAAGAAGTTGTACGAGAGGTCAGGCCCCGCCTGCGCTTGCGGGCCGGGCTGTATGCAATCTGAGCCCTCGCCGAGCCCTTGTCGGTGCGCTGGCGAACAGAGTGCCGGGCGCGAACCCAACGGCACCGCGCTGCGCGCGGCCGAACTGACGCGTCGCGCTGCGGCGTGTATCGTCCGCCGTGTCGTATCGCGTCAGAAGATCCCCATGACCATGAATTTGGGCATCGGCCCCTTGGCCTCATTGATCGCAGGCATCCTGATCCTGGTCATGCCGCGACTGCTGAACTACATCGTCGCGATCTACCTTATCGTGATCGGCCTGCTAGGTTTGTTCGGCGGCGGTAACCTTCACCTCAGGTGATGACCGGCCTCGGCGTCTTACCGAAGGCCGTGCTGCCGTCCGGCCTCACGGCCGCCTTCGCTATCAGCGCCGATGCAGTCGTCGCCTGGTTGGGCTTTCCGCCCGGTGTCTGCGGGCGGCGACAAGAACCGATGTTGCAACCGCTTTCGCGGGTGGCGCAATCGATGGTCTCGCGCCGCGTGGTCGCCTTCGACGGCTGAGGCGGCTGGAGCCTGCCGCTGTTCGAGTTCGAGCTCCCTGCGACGCCGCCGCGACCCTGCATGCAAGCCGTGATGGCCGCGCGGCAGCGCCCGTGCGGCGACACCGAGCTGACAATCTGGTTCGTGACGACCAACCACTCGCTGAGAAGTGCGCTGCCCGCGTTGTCATCGCGACCTGCCGGCTGCGCTGGGTGGCCGCGCCAGGCGGCGCCTCTCGACCGCCCCGGCGCGCGCGTTCGATCATTGCCTCATTCGCCTTTACCGACCGCAACGCGCGCTAGCGCACAGACGGGCCCCGACGCTCCGTTCGGAGTACCGCAATCACCCTGCCAGGGGGTGATGTCCCAGACGTAGTTGGAACTTGAGGCGGCGGTTTCCAGGTGAGTTCGACAGAATCGAGCTTGCTGACCTGAAACCATCGACGAGGAAACCGCCGTGAAGAATCCTAAAGCAAAGACCGCCTTGAAGGTCGTGCATCGCAACGACCGGGCGCAGATCAAACGTGTGCTGGCCGGCAGTGGCCAGGCGCTGCTGCCGATGCTCGAACTGCTCGAAGGTGCGCAAGCGAGCATCGACGAATTGATGCACGAGACTGCCGTTGCGCTGGTCGAGCAGTTGCTGGTGCTGTCGGCGCAGGAGCTCGCCGGCGCCAAGCAGCGTGGCCGCGAGGGCGGGCCGGTGCTGTGGCACGGCGCCCAGCGCGGCGTCGTGGCGCTGGCCGAACGGCAGCTGCGCGTGCAGCGCCCGCGCCTGCGCGACAAGAACGGGCGCGAGGTGGCTGTGCCGGCCTACGATCGGCTGCGCGAGGACGCCAACATCGGTGCTCGCGTGCGCGACATCCTGATCGCGGGCGTGTCCACGCGGCGCTACGCAGCTGTGCTGCCGGCGGCGGCGGGCACGGTGGGGGTGTCCAAGAGCACGGTGTCCAGGCGCTTCATCGAAGCCAGTGCCGC
>JBDTSN010000372.1:0-3554 GCA_039931145.1 Burkholderiales bacterium
ACAGCGGCGTGATCCTGCGGCCGATGGGAACGCAGAGCGACGACGACATGATCCCCGAGGATCTGTGGGCCTACAAGCGCTTCAGTGCGATCGGCGAGAAGGCGAGCGGCTACCCGGCGATCAGCATCTTTCACGACTTCAAGTACCACCCGAAGGAAGTCATCAGCGGCACGCAGGATTGGGTCTACGAGCACCTGGGCGCCCTCTTCTGGGTCGTCGAGATCTGGTCACCAAACCGCGAGGCCGGTATCACCGACTACAAGTGGACCGAGTGGTACCGCGAGCATCCGAGCGAGGACGATCTGAAGCTGCTCAAGTGGAGCGACGAGCAGTGTGGCGGCAAGGCGCACCGCGATTGGAAGCCGTTTCATCATCCTCAGCTCGGCGCGATCGAGATCGGCGGCTGGGATCGGCTGAACTACTGGCGCAACCCGCCGCCGCATCTGCGCGAACGCGAGGCGGCGCGCTTCCCGGCGTGGATGACGCAGATCGCGCTCAGCCTGCCGAAGCTCGAACTGCTGCGCACCGAAGTTCGCGCCCTCGGCGACGACACCTGGCGCATCCGCCTCGCGGTGTGCAACAGCGGCTGGCTGCCGGCGTACGTGACGCGGCGGGCGCTCAACAACAAGATCGTGCGCGGCGTGATGTTCGAGATCCACCTGCCCGACGATGCAGCAGCCGGCGTCGCGCTGCTGGGCGGCAAGGAGCGCATGGAAGGCCCGCAACTCGAAGGCCACGCGCCCAAGACATCGCTGCAGGCCTTCCTGCCGAACCGCGAAATCACCGCCGACCGTGCGGTCGGCGAGTGGATCGTGCGCGCGCCCAAGGGCACGCGGCTTGCACTCAGCGCGCGCGCCGATCGCGCGGGCACGGTGCGCACGGAGGTCGTGCTCGACTAGCTCGCGCGCGCAGCGTGCCGAGGTGGCCGGCACTTGATCGGCCTTGGCGCGGTGGCGAAGGGGGCCCAACGGATTGGCGCGAGCCCGTTCAGTCGACAGCTCGCGGCAGTTCAGTGGCGCAACCTGGCCGCCGACTTCGACTGCCAGGCGCTGAACAGGATCAGCGCGGCGGTGTCTCGACGAACTGTTTGGCGAAATGACGCGTGTAGCGCCCCATCGCCGGGGCGATGCACTGAAGCTCGCGCCGGTGCTTGACGGCGATCCGGTTCATCGCGCGTTTGCCGCGCGGCGTCAGCGCAACGACGACGCTGCGCCGATCGCTTTCGGAATGCTTGCGCACCGCAAACCCAAGTTGTTCGATCCGGTCGACCAGACCGACGGCGCTGTTGTGCTTGATCAGCAGTTGCTGCGCCAGCAGCTTCACCGTCAATGGCACATCGTCCTGCTGGGTCGCGATCGCGAGCAGCGCCTGGTACTGCACCGAGGTCAGGCCGAGTGCCGCAGACGCCTGTTCGCTGAAGGACTGGAACTGCCTCAGGAGCATCCTGAAGGAGGCCAGCCTACCGAGTTCATCGGGCGACACGTGAGGCTCCGCGGCCGATTGCCGAGGCAAGCTGGTCATGCGGGAATACTCCGCAGCGCCCGCTGGCAACGGCCGGCGGTCACGCATGCGCCGCCTAAACGGACCACCTGACGCGCGCCTGACGCGATGACGGCCTCCCCCCGGTTTGAGGGGCGCACATGGGCACTTTCGAGGTTATCCATAAGGGTAGGTGTGAAAGCGAGCATTGACACTATATCGTGAAACGATGTAGATTAAACCATGATGTCGTGTCGCGATACATTTTCGGACATCATGCCCGCAAACACAGTCTGCTGGCAGGTTCGCGGCAGCGTGCTCCGGCGTCCTCGCAACGGCGCGCCATCCGTATTCCGCCGACATCGAGGCGGAGCTTTCGAGTCTTTCACCCCAGGAGAGTCGTGATGAGCAAGTTTGAAGATGACAACCTCAATGATGCGGTGCGCCGCCAATTTCTGATGACCGGTGCCGGCGTTGCCGGTGGCCTGCTGTTGCCGGGCATGGCGTTCGCTGCCGACGAGCCGGCGATGGGCACCTGGCCGGCCGGCTCGCAAGGCCCGACCGTCAACGTCGCCGCCATGGTGCCGTTGACCGGTACCTACGCTGTGCAAGGCGCGGACGAACTCAAGGGTTGGGAGCTTGCGGTCGAGCACATCAACACCAACCACCCGCTGATGAAGGCCATCGCGCCGAAGGTCAACAACGGCGTGCTCGGCAAGAAAGTCGTGCTCAAGTCGGCCGACTCCGCCGCCAAACCGAACCAGGCGCTGCAGGCCGCCCAGACCTTCATCAACCAGGACAAGGTCATCCTGATGACG
Organism: Burkholderiales bacterium; assembly: GCA_039931145.1. Taxonomy (GTDB): domain Bacteria; phylum Pseudomonadota; class Gammaproteobacteria; order Burkholderiales; family Burkholderiaceae_C; genus CAIKUF01. Next base: position 2,298 of record JBDTSN010000372.1, read on the forward strand.
GGCTCGACCTCGTCCGCGGTGGCGGTCGCGATGAACAAGTTCGCGCAGCGCGAGAAGATTCTTTACGTGGCCGGGATCTCCGGATCCAACGACACCACCGGCAAGGACTGCGTGCGCTACGGTTTCCGCCAGTGCTTCTACGGCGAGACCGCGGCCAACGCGATCGGTCCGGTCCTGGTCAAGCAGTTCGGCAAGAACCGCAAGGCCGCGTTCATGACGCCCGACTACACCTACGGCCACACCACGACCAAGTCGGTGATGGACTACCTCGTCAAGGAAGGTGGCTGGACTGCCGTCACCAACCAGGTTTCGCCGCTCGGCACGCAGGACTTCAGCCAATACCTGACGAACATCGCCAACTCGGGCGCCGAGTTCCTGATCAACGTGAACTGGGGGCGCGACGCGGTGTTGTCGAGCCAGCAGGCCAAGCAGTTCGGCCTGTTGCCCAAGATGACGCTCGTGCTGCCTTACCAGATCCCGTTCATCGCACCCGAAGCCGGTGTCGACATCACCGCCGGCGTGCTCGCGGCGACCGACTTCTGGTGGACCTTGGAGGACAAGTTCCCGCTCGCCAAGCAGTTCGTCGAGTCGTTCCAGAAGAAGTACAACTACAAACCGGAGTGGGGCGCGGAAAACGCCTACACCAGCTTTGCGCACTGGGCGCGCATGGTTACCGAGGCCGGCACCTTTTACCCGCCCGCCGTGATCAAGCAGTGGGAAAAAGGCGAGATGATCCCGTCGCTCGTCGGCGAGGTCCACTACCGGCCGGGGGATCACCAGTGTGTGCGCCCGGTGATCATCGTGCGCGGCAAGGCGAAGAAGGATATGAAGAGCGCTGATGACTACTGGGAGGTGATCGACATCGTCCCGGGCGACAAGGTAATGCAGGCGGTCGATGCATTCGGCTGCAAGCTCGGCGATTACACCTGACAATGCGCCCGGGCACGCGGCGGATGCCGCGGCCCGCACAGGGTGCGCGACGTCGCGCACGAAGCTGCCGGTTCGAGTCGGCGGCGGCCTTGGCCGCCGCCTGACGGACCCAAAGCGGACGGCCGGCAAGCGCCATTCGGATCGACCCATGACGAGGACGGGCCAACGTGTTCACCTGGGGTAACTTCATCTCGCAGTGCTTCAACGGGTTGGTGCTGGGCGCGTTGCTGGCATTGATCTCGTCCGGCCTGACGATCATCTACGGCACGCTGGGCGTGCTCAACCTCGCGCACGGCGCGATGTTCATGCTCGGCGGCTATGCGGGGT
>JBDTSN010000373.1:0-3543 GCA_039931145.1 Burkholderiales bacterium
TCACCGCCTGCGCGGCGGCGATCGCGAGCGGGTTGCCGGCGTAGGTGCCGCCGAGCCCGCCTGGTGCGGGCGCGTCCATGATCTCGGCCTTGCCGGTGACGGCGGACAGCGGCATGCCGCCGGCGAGACTCTTGGCGATTGTCATCAGGTCGGGCACGACGCCGAAGTGCTCCATCGCGAACATCTTGCCGGTACGCCCGAAACCGGTCTGAATTTCGTCGGCGATCAAGACGATGCCGTGCTCGTCACACAGCGCGCGCAGCCACGTCACGGCTTCGGCCTGAATCACATTGAAGCCGCCTTCGCCCTGCACCGGCTCGAAGATGATCGCGGCGACACGGCTCGCTTCGATATCGGCCTTGAAGAGGTGGGCGATGGCCGTTTTCACCTCCACGAGCGGGGTGTGCGCGTCGGGGAATGGCGCGTGGTAGATCTCGGGTGGGAAGGGCCCGAAGCCAAGCTTGTAGGGGGCCACCTTGCCGGTGAGCGCGACTGCAAACAGACTGCGGCCGTGAAACGCGCCCGAAAAGGCAATCACGCCACTGCGCTTGGTGTACGAACGCGCAATCTTGATCGCGTTCTCGATCGCCTCGGCGCCGGTCGAGAAGAGGGCCGTCTTCTTGGCGTGTGTGCCCGGCGTCAGCGCGTTGAGCTTCTCGGCGAGCGCGATATAGCTTTCGTAAGGCACGATCTGATAGCAGGTGTGCGTGAAGCGCTTCAACTGCGCCGCTATCGCAGCCACCACCTTCGGGTTGCCGTGACCGGTGTTCATGACCGCGATGCCGCCGGCGAAGTCGATGTAGCGGCGTCCCTCGACGTCCCACAACTCGGCGTTGTCGGCGCGGTCGGCGAAGAAGCTGCCCATCACGCCGATGCCACGCGGTGTTGCCGCGGCCTTGCGGGCCATCAGTTGTTCGTTCTTCGAGTGGTGCATGTCGCCTCTCCTTTCACTCGCCAGCGAAGAATTCCCTGCTCGAGCTGGCATCGAGATTTCGCGTGCGCGATGCGGTCGCGCCGTCGAGCAGCGGCTTCGGCCACCCTTGGACAGGATCGATCTCGCCGCGCGGCACGCGCAGCAGATCTGTCCACGTGCCTTGGGGCTTCATGTCATCTTGCGGCTTGGCGGGTCAGGTCGCTGAAATCAGAAGCCGAGCACTACCGAGGCGCCGAGAACGTTGTTGTTCTTGCGGTAGGTGCCGTTGCTGACGTTTTCGAACACGTTGAGGTTGGACCAGTCGTAACGGTACTCGGCCTTGAAGGTCGTGAACTCGTTGAACACGTATTTCAGGCCGACTGACAGCGCGTAGCGATTCGCGCCCTTGTCGCAGCCGCTCACGTACGCTGTACTGCAGTCGAGATTCGCGTCGGGGCCGATGCCATTGACGTTGTCGGCGCCGTAGCCGAGCAGGCCGCCGCCATTCTTCGAGTTGTCGATGTAGTCGAAGCGCGCGATGCCCTGCAGGCGTGGCATGAAGTTGTAGGCGGCGAGCGCGGACAGGCCCCACCAGGAGGCGTTCTGGAAATCGCCGTTCGTCTGGTTGGGCGTGATTGCGGCTTGCTTCTGCATGCCGTAGCTCAACTGGCCCTGCAGCGTCCAGTCGCCGCGGATGTAATAGCCGTCGGCCTCGATCAGGCCGAGGGTGGAGTTGTTGTAGGTGTCGGTGTCCGCTTGGTAACCATTGACGAAATTGGGCGCCGAGCCGTAGACGCCGGCCGCACCGAAGCCGTCGTATTCACCCTTCGAGTAGTCGACGCGGAACGCGAATACCGAGCCTTTGCGGCCGGAGTTGTTCGCGTTCTGGTTCATCTGCGCCAGCATCGCCTTCGTTTCCCACTTGCCTCGGACAACGTCGAAGCCGGCCCCGATGTAACCAGTGGGCAGCGTGAAGTCGAACAGCAGGTTGTGCGTGATGAGCGGCGTCTTCGTCGGCTCGAGGTATTCGTAGCCCGACCAGTCAGGGATCTGGCCGGCGATGAAGCGCGTCTGCAGATCGGTCAGCGGCACCGAGACGCTTGCTTCCTGCACGATCGATGAGCCGTCGATCGTCGCACCAACGCCGCGCTGCGGCGCGAGGGCGAGCTTCCAGATCGTGCCGCCTTCCATCTCCTTCTCGAACGAGATGAGGGCCATGCCGATGTAGGAGTTGTAGTAGTTGTAGCCGTAGCTGGCGACCGAATCGAGGAACTGGAAACCGGCCAGATCCTGCGCCTGGTTGTAGATGTAGGCGGTCTGCATCTGGCCGCTGATCTTCAGCCCCTGCAGACCGCTCGCTTCGCGGTTGTCCTCGATCGCCTCGGTCTTGACGACGACGCGATTCAGGTCTGCCTGCTGCGCCGGCGTCATGCCCCACTGGCCGCTGTCGCCTTTGGTCTCGATCGCCTTTTGCTTGGCCTCGAGTTCGTTGACCCGCGCCTTGAGCTCGCGCAGTTCCTTGAGGAGTTCCTCGTTGGACTGCGCCAACGCGAGGGGCGGGAAACATGCGGCGAGCGCGAGCGCTATCGCGGTTGGAACTGCGGTGGATTGCCAAAGCTTCATGGGGTTCTCCTCGTGTGGTCTGGACTGTCGGTGAGTTCGTATGGCATATCGGCGGAAGTTGGTCAACGCGGCGCGTCATTCGTCGCCGCGCGCCGCTGCGGCCATGTCGCTCGCGCGCTTGCGCTCGGCCTTCGCGAGCATCAGGCTTGCGAAGATGATGCCGATGGAGACGACGAGCACCGTCACCGCGGCGATCGCGTTGACGCTCGGGTTCAGGCCGAGCCGGGCGCGCGAGAAGATCACGAGCGGCATCGTCGTCGAGCCGGGGCCGGACAGGAAGGCCGAGAGCACGACATCGTCGAGCGAGAGCGTGAAGGTCAGCAGCCAGGCCGATATCAGCGTCTGCGCGATCATCGGCAGCGTGACGAGCGCGAACACCTTGCCAGGTCGCGCGCCGAGATCCATCGCCGCCTCTTCGAGCTGCGGATTGAGATCCTGCAGCCGCGCCTGCACCATGATGGTTGCGTACGCCATGCCGACGAGCACATGCCCGAACCAGATCGTCAGGATGCCGCGATCGGGAACCCCGAGGGCACGTTGCGCCATGACGAGCATCAACAGCAGCGACAGACCGATGATGACGTCGGGCATCACGAGCGGTGCGTTGACCATGCCCGAGAACAGTGTGCGCCCGCCGAAGCGTCGGTACTTGACGAGTGCAAAGGCTGCCATCGTGCCAAGTACCACGGCGCCGGTCGCGGTGAGGACGGCAATGCGCAGCGACAGCCACAGCCCGTCCAGCAATTCGCGATCTTTTGCAAGTGCGACATACCACTTGAAGCTGAAGCCGCTCCAGGTGTTGGGCAGCGGCGACGCGTTGAACGAATAGAAAACGAGCGCGAGGATCGGCACGAACAGAAACACATAGCCCGCAGCCAGCCAGCTGCGCGCCAAGACGCGGTTGAAGCCGGCGTCGAACAGCGTGGCGCGCCGCTTCATCGATGCCCCCTAGGGCGCTGCGCGCCGGTCCCCCCGAGGGGGAGCGAGCGCCTTGGGAGCGGCCCGGC
>JBDTSN010000374.1:0-3538 GCA_039931145.1 Burkholderiales bacterium
CTCGGCTTCGGTGTCCGGCGTGAGCACGACGAAGGGATATTCGACCCGCCAGTCGGTCGCATCCGTCACGTGCGAGACGCGCGACAGACCATCGAACTTGATGTTGTCGGCAGCCGTCACGCGGCGCAGCACGCGGATCGCCCTACGGCGCAGCACCGCAACTTCGTCGAACCGCTGCGCAAAGTTACCCACCGCGCGCGTGGCGGCGGTGAGCAGTTCACCCACTGCTTCGTCACGCGCGGCATCGTCCTCGGGCCGGCGCCGGCCTTGCACCTCGCCCAACCGGTGGTGCAGGGCCTCGATCAGCGCGGCGCGGCGGCGCGGGTTGTCGAGCAGATCGTCCTGCAGATAGGGATTGCGCTGGACGACCCAGATGTCGCCCAGCACCTCGTAGAGCATGCGCGCCGAACGGCCCGTCCGGCGTTCGCTGCGCAGCCAGTTGAGCCGGTCCCACACCGGCTCGCCGAGCAGGCGGATGACGATCTCTCGATCCGAGAACGAGGTGTAGTTGTAGGGGATTTCGCGCAGGCGCGGCGCGTCGCCCGGGATCGCGGCCAGGAGGTGGTTGAGCGTTGTCGGTGCGGGCAGCGCGGGCGACGTGGCCGACGCGCTCGACGCGATAGAAGGAAGCGGTGCGTTCATGAAGGGCGGTCGATGCTACCGCAGCGCAGCATTTCCACCCCGCTGCGAGCGGGTAATCCCGCTTGCCCTGCGCACACGGTCAGTGCGAGAAACGGGGCTGTCGCAAAACCGCGGGAGAATCCCCCGTCCCGCAGGTCCACCCGTAACGGAGCAAACATGAATCTGAAGCCTCTTGCCTTGGCCGTAATCGCCGCTGCAGCACTGACAACCCTTCCCGCCCAGGCGCAAACCGATATCCAGTGGTGGCATTCGATGACCGGCGCGCTCGGCGAGCGTGTCAACGAGTTCGCTGACGGCTTCAACGCGAGCCAGAAGGAATACAAGGTCGTGCCCGTCTACAAGGGCTCGTACCCTGAGTCGATGACGGCAGCGATTGCCGCCTACCGTGCAGGCAACGCGCCGGACATCGTGCAGGTGTTCGAGGTCGGCACGGCAACGATGATGTCGGCCAAGGGCGCGATCAAGCCCGTCTATCAGCTGATGAAGGAGTCGGGCCAGAAGTTCGATCCGAAGTCCTACATCAGTGCGGTCGCGGGTTACTACTCCGACTCGCACGGCAACATGTTGTCGATGCCGTTCAATTCGTCGACAGTGGTGTTCTACATCAACAAGGACGCCTTCAAGAAGGCCGGGCTCGATCCCGAGAAGGCGCCCAAGACGTGGCAGGAATTTTCCGTCGTCGCCGGCAAGCTCAAGGCGAGCGGGCAGGACTGCGTGTACACGACCGGCTGGCCGAGCTGGGTGCATGTCGAGAACTTCAGCGCCTGGCACAACCTGCCGATCGGCACGCTTGAAAACGGCATCGGCGGCCTGGGAACAAAGTTCGTCTTCAACTCGCCGCCGCAGGTGAAACACATCCAGTTGTTGGTGGACTACGCGAAGAATGGCTGGTTCACCTACGCGGGGCGACGCAACGAGGCGGAGGCCAAGTTCTTCAGCGGTGAATGCGCCATGCTGACGTCGAGTTCCGGCGCGCAGGCCAACATACGCAAGAACGCCAAGTTCCCCTTCTCGGTGAACTTCATGCCCTATGACGCCGACATCAAGGGCGCTCCGCAGAACTCAATCATCGGTGGCGCGAGCTTGTGGGTGCTGGGCGGCAAGAAGCCGGCCCAATACAAAGGCGTGGCGCAGTTCTTCAACTACATCTCGCAGCCTGAACTTCAGGCCAAGTGGCACGAGCTGACCGGCTACGTGCCGATCACTTACGCCGCCGCCGAGCTGGTGACCAAGTCGGGCTATTACGACAAGGTTCCGGGCGCCGATATCGCCGTCAAGGAGCTGAACAACAAGCCGCCGACAGCCAACTCCAAGGGCCTGCGCTTCGGCAACTTCGTGCAGGGGCGCGACGTCATCGAAGAGGAAATCGAAGCCGCACTCGCCGGCAAGAAGACCGCCCAGGAAGCGATGGATGACGCCGTCAAGCGCGGCAACGAAATCCTGCGCAAGTTCCAGGCGACGGTGAAGGAGTAGTGATCCGGAGCACCCGCAGGTTGCCGGCGGCACGTTGCGCCGGCGATCTGCGCTTGCGCTGAGTCCGCATGGAAAAGCGCGTCGTCTTCAGGTCCGCCTGGTTGCCCTACCTGCTGGTAGCGCCGCAGCTCGCGATCACGCTCGTCTTCTTCTTCCTCCCGGCCGGTCAGACACTGCTGTTTGCGTTCCAGCGCCAGGACGCGTTCGGCATGAACGTCGTGTTCGCCGGCTTCGAGAACTTCCGCTACCTGCTCAACGACGAGAGCTACCTCAAGTCGTTCGAGGTGACTGCCGTCTTCTCGCTGCTCGTCGCCTTCGGCGGCATCGTGATTGCGCTCGTGATGGCGGTCATGGCCGACCGCGTGATCAAGGGCGCGCTCGTCTACCGGACGCTCCTGATCTGGCCCTACGCCGTGGCGGCAGCCGTGGCCGGCGTGCTGTGGGGTTTCTTGTTCGCGCCTTCGATCGGCATCGTCACCTTCTGGCTCAAGCAGTTCGGCATCGAGTGGAACTGGGTGCTGCAGGGCGACCAGGCGATGCTGTTGGTCGTGATCGCGTCGATCTGGAAGCAGATCTCGTACAACTTCCTCTTCTTCCTCGCCGGGCTGCAGTCGATCCCGCGCTCGCTGATCGAGGCCGCCGCGATCGACGGCGCACGCCCGATGCGGCGCTTCCGGACGATCATCTTCCCGCTGCTCTCTCCGGTGACGTTCTTCCTGCTCGTCGTCAACGTCGTCTACGCCTTCTTCGACACCTTCGGCGTGATCGACGCGACGACCCAGGGCGGTCCCGCCGGCGCGACGAACGTCCTCGTCTACAAGGTGTACGTCGACGGCGTGAAATCGGCCGACCTCGGCGGTTCTTCGGCGCAGTCGGCAGTCCTGATGGTGATCGTGATCGCGCTCACCGTGATCCAGTTCCGCTTCATCGAGCGCAAGGTGAATTACTGATGATTGCGCACTGCATGACCGTCCCCGAGCTCACTTCGTTCGCCACGGGCTGACATGGTCGAACGCCGCCCGCTGCTTACCGTGTTGACGCATGTCGGTCTTGCGCTCGGCATCGTCATCATCGCGTTTCCGCTTTACGTGACTTTCGTCGCCTCGACGCTGACCCTCGATCAGGTGCTCGAAGTTCCGATGCGCCTCGTCCCCGGCGATCACTTCTGGGCCAACTACAGTCAGGTGCTGACGTCGGGATCGACGCGCGGGTCGTCGGCGCCGGTCGGGCAGATGATGTTCAACAGCCTCGTGATGGCGCTCGTCATCGCGATCGGCAAGATCGCGATCTCGATCATCAGCTCGTTTGCGATCGTCTACTTCCGCTTCCCGCTGCGCAATACGTTCTTCTGGATGATCTTCATCACGTTGATGCTGCCGGTCGAGGTGCGCATCATCCCGACGTTCAAGGTCGTCGCCGATCT
>JBDTSN010000375.1:0-3500 GCA_039931145.1 Burkholderiales bacterium
CGATCGACACGGCTCGCAAAGTCACAACCTCTATCAAGTACACCCGACGCTCGAAGCGCCTATGGCGCAAACGGATGAGCGCTCGCTGAAGCAATGGTTTGGCTTGATACTCCGCCCCCAAACGGTTCGAGATTAGGCGGAGACCCTCACGAAACTCGCGACTAGAAGTATCTACATGCCAAACACCAAACTCGAACTCACGCCGGCGATAGCCAGGCTGGAAGACGTTCACCTTGATTGAGCTGTAGACGATGCCTAGGTTGCCGCTTAGTCCGTTCCGCGGGAGGCCTGAATTGTTCAACTGGACTGACTTGCCGGGATGCAGTTCGGACACCTTGAACGTTCGCCGAAATACGCCACTTCCCGGATAGATCGTGTCTCCGCAAACTGACTCTGTCGAGTCTGTGGCAACCGGACTGATAAAGAAGGGAGGATGGTTAACGACAGTGCAGGAATCAGATTCAACAGAGATTTCAAGATCACGTGAAGTTGCACTTCCCTTGTTCTCCAGTTTGAGCAACACCGGTATCAGAATCTGTGCCTCTTGATGGGGCCCACCAACCACCAACTCGGACGATGAAGGGACACTCCCCGGTAGTGCATAGAAAAGCACGTCCAACTTGCTACGAGTGAAGGTCCCCTTCTTGATTGCGACAGTCAGAGCAAGAGCGAAAGCCGCCACAGTTACCACGGAGCCGACAATGGTTGTGATGTCTACGCCTTGCATCGGCAGTGTTGTAGCAGCATTTGACGTGCCGTTGTACAGGGCAAAAACGATTGATAGAAGAGCCTTGCAGCACCGCATTTGTGAGGCCTAACGTCGGTGGTGAGCCGCATGACACGGCTTACCCTCGCATGTCGGCTCCACCGCGTGGTTAGGCATCAAGCAAGTTTGCCTCATTCAAGGTGCCCCTGCTGCTCCAACTCGGCGGCGGCCTTTCCGAAGGCGCCAAAGAACTCCGTGACCACCTCATTGATTCTCTCGAGGGACTGGTCTGTAATGTCGAGGTAGTGAAGCTGCCCTTCGTATGGCGCGCTGAATCTGTCGGGTTCACGAAAGCCCGTGAGCGCGTACTGGCCATCCGGCGCGTGAACTTCAGGATGCGCTTCGTTTTCGCCCTTATGCGCGGTTGCGTGACGGAGCGCCTCGATGTCAGGAAAGTACTCCTCAAGCCGCTTGGAAGCGCTTCGCATCCTTGAAGTGTCGAGGAGCGTGCGCAGCGAAGTACAGCTTCGGAGCTTCATGGATCGGACCTTCTCAATGCGGGCTCGAAGGTGATAGAGCTCAAGGACGCACTCGTTTCAGGCTATGAAGCGCCAACGGCTGGCAACGGAACGGGAGATCGATGCCGGCGGGCTCTTGGCAGTCTTGTAGAGAATCAGTGCCGCCTCCCATGCTTGGACGCTGTATTCGAGCCCCATCAAGTGCGCGTAGAGATCCTTGATCGCTGCCACCTCTTCCGCTGGGGTCGCGACGGACGGCCAGAGTAGGGGTGCGTGCGGCATTCTTGAGGCCTAACGAACAGCGTTTATCTGACGCCGCGCCGAAGTCGATCGAAGGCACGGTGGTGCAACATTGGGTTCTCGGTCATTCACCCGCACTTTCACCCCCCCACTAAACAGCCGTGAAAAGCATCAGCCGCCGCAATGCGTGCCCGATGCAGCGGCGCGCACTGCCGATCACCGCCCGTACTTCGCCGTGAACGTCGCCGAACCGAGCTTGTTGGCGTGGATCATGAAGCCGATCAGCGCAGCAGTGGCGTCGGCGGGCACGTCGAGCTTGTCTGTCTTGAGCGCGTAGACGGTGAAGACGTAGCGGTGCGGCTTGTCGCCCTGCGGCGGGCAGGCGCCGCCGAAGGCGTTGGCGCCGAAGTCGGTGCGGCCTTGCACGGCGCCTGCCGGCAGGCCCTTGCCTTCGGCCGCGCCGGCGCCTTCGGCCAGGCCGGTGCTGTCGGCCGGCAGGTTGATGACGACCCAGTGCCACCAGCCGGAGCCGGTCGGCGCGTCGGGGTCGTAGAGCGTGACGGCAAAGCTCTTGGTGCCGGCCGGCGCGCCGCTCCACTTCAATTCGGGCGAGATGTTCTTGCCGCTGCAGCCGAAGCCGTTGAAGACCTGCGCGTCGGTCAGCGTCGCGCCGGGCTTGATGGTCGGGCTTGTCAGGGTGAAGCCGGCGGCGTTGGCGAGCGCGGCGGCGCCGAGCAGGATGGTGGCAAGAATCGATGCGCGGAAGGTGGCTCGCATGGTGTCCTCGTGCAGGGGTTGGCGGGCCGCCATGATGCGCCTGCAGGTGCTTGGACGGCAAGCGTGTTGGCCCTTTCCAGGCCGGTATCCGCAGCGCTCCCGCTCAGCCGATCCAGCCCAGCACCAGCAGCCAGAGCGGCGCGGTGACGACGAAGCTGAAGGTCGAGATCACGATCGCGGTCGTCGCCTCGTGCTCCAGCGTTTCGTAGCGCTGCGCGAAGAGCAGCGGGTTCGAGCCGACCGGCAGCGCGGCGCAGATGACGATCACCGCGAGCGGCGTGCCGGTCAGCCCCGCGCCCCAGTGCCCGGCGACGAGCACGAGCGCCGGCAGCAGCATGAGCTTGGCGGCCGACACCCAGATCGCGCCGCGCATCGCGCCGCGCACGCCATAGTGCGCGAGTGACATGCCGATCACGACCAGGCACAGCGGCACGACCGCCTGCGCAAGCAGCAGCAAGGTCTCGTCGGCGAGCGCCGGAATGTGGGCGCCGGACAGGTTGAAGAGCAGGCCCGCGAGCACCGGCAGCACGACCGGATGGATCACCGTGTTGCGCACCGTCGTCAGCAGCGTCTTCGCGAGCGAATGCTGGACGCCGTGGTGCAGCGCCTGGGCCCGCGCGAGGTCGAGTTCGACGAGCGTCGTCGCCACCGTCAGCAGCAAGAGCGCATGCAGGCTGACGATCGCGAGGTGCACCGACAGCCCGGCGACGCCGAACAGCGCCGAGGCCATCGGGATGCCGAGCTGCACCGTGTTGCCGAAGCCGACCGACAGCGCGCGCACGCTGGGCACCGCGGCCTGGTCGGCGGGCCTGTGCGTGCGGCGTTGGACGAAGTAGATGACGAGCAGGCAGCCGATCACCGGCACGAAGAACGCCGCCAGCGTGCGCCACGGCAGCGTGTGCAGGTCGATCAGCGCCGTGGTGCGAAACAGCAGCGCCGGGATGAAGAGGTAGAACGCCGCGTTCGAGAGCACGCGCGCCACATCGCCCTCGCCCAGCCAGCGCGCGCGATCGGCGATGTAGCCGATGGCGACGATCGCAAAGATCGCGATCAGTTTGAGGAAGATGACGAGCGACATCGGCGGGCAGTATCGCGCGGCGGTGAAAGTCGGACCCTCAACGGCCGGTATCGGCGCCGCGCATCAGGATCGGTGCTGCAGCAGCAGTTCGTGCAGCAGCGCGGTCGATCGCTCGAGCAGCGGGCCGCGCGCGCGCTGCGCCGAGGTGGCGATCCACAGCGTCGTCTTCAGCGCGGGTTCG
>JBDTSN010000376.1:0-3486 GCA_039931145.1 Burkholderiales bacterium
CGCGCGGCGCGAGGCGGTCCTGGCTGTAGGCGTGCGCCGCGTCGCGCACCGCGCGTTCTTCGTCGCTCAACTGCGCATCGAGCAGCAGGGGGTCTTCCCAGTGGAAGCTGGCTTTGGCTTGGCTCATTCGTGGCTCCTGTAGACGCGTTGCCTGATCGCAGCGCGCATTCGTTAAACAGACGATCCGATCCTAGACGCCGACTTCCATGCGGACAAGCGAAAGTTGCTCACCGAGACATGCGATATGAGAATATCTCGAACTCTGCCGCAGACTCTCGATCCACGCCGCGAGCCCCACCACGATGCGACGCCGACTCCCGACCCTTCAGGCTCTCGACTGCTTCGAGGCGGCCGCCCGCCACGAAAGCTATACGCGCGCGGCGCAGGAACTCTCGTTGACGCAGGGCGCGATATCGCGGCGCATCGCGTCGCTCGAAGGGTTTGTCGGCGTCCGACTCTTCAGCCGCACCCGACACGGCGTCGCGTTGACGACGGCGGGCGCTGCCTATGCACGGCAGATCGCGGGGCGCCTGGACGGGTTGGAGCGCGACACGCTCGACGCGATGTCCGGCGCTGGTCAAGGCGCACTGCATATCGCAGCGGTGCCGACATTTGCCGCACGCTGGTTGGTTCCTCGGTTGGGCGGTTTTGCCACACTCTGCCCCGACGTCACCGTGCACCTCGACACTTGCACACGACCCTTCCTCTTCTCTGAGACGCCGTACGACGGCGCGCTTTATGCCGGCACCGAGGAGCAGGTGAAGAATTGGCCCGGCACGCGCACGACGATGCTGATGAACGAGATGGTCGTCCCCATCGCCAGCCCGCAGTTCGCCGCGCGCCGCAAACTCTGGCGACCGGCAGACGTCGCGCGTGCACCGCTGCTGCAGCAGAGCACGCGTCCGGACGCATGGCGCCAATGGTTCGAATCGTTTGTCGTCGAGGCCCCGGATGCGCTGCACGGGCCGCGCTATGAGCTCTTCTCGATGCTTGCGAGTGCAGCCGTTTGCGGCTTGGGCGTGGCGTTGCTTCCCGCGATGCTGGTTCAGGCAGAGCTGGCGCGCAATGACCTCGTCGTCCTCTGCAATCAACCGGTGAGCAGCAGGCGTGCGTACTGCTTCGTCAGCCCGGACGGAGCCCAGCCCCCGGCCGCGCTTTCCAGCTTCGTCAAGTGGCTGCAAGACGAGGTTTCGGATGACTCCCTGTGCGCGCCGAAATGAGCCTGACCGGGAGCGGTGCAAGCTTCAACGTTGATTTGCTGACACGGACATGAGCACGCCGCGAGCGTCGAGAACGGTCACCAGGAGGTGGCAGGCATGATCGCCGTGTGATCCGGCAAGCCGGTCAAGGTGTACGACTTGTCCCACAATGGTCATGAATGGGCGCTGTGACCGCGCTCGCGAATCTCGATAGAGTAAGCGCTTCGTAAGAGCGTCCGCCTATCGTGCGCAAAGCCTCGAAGCCCTCAGAAGGAGACCCACATGTCAACCGCCGAAACACACGTGCCACAAGAACCCAAGCTCTACCCGCCGCCGCCGGCCTTGGTCAAGAACGCCTACGTGTCGGGCATGGCTGCCTACGAGAAGCTGTGCGCCGAGGCCGAGGCCGACTACGAGGGTTATTGGGCGCGCCTGGCGCGCGAGTTCGTGAGCTGGAAGACGCCGTTCACGAAGGTGCTCGACGAGAGCAAGGCGCCGTTCTACAAGTGGTTCGAGGACGGCACCCTGAACGTCTCGTACAACTGCCTCGATCGCCAGGTCGAGGCGGGGCTCGGTGACAAGGTCGCGATCATCTTCGAGGCTGACGACTGCAAGGTCACGCGCGTTACCTACAAGGAACTGCTCGCACGCACGTGCCGCCTCGCGAATGTGCTTAAAGCACGTGGCGTCAAGAAGGGCGATCGCGTCGTCATCTACATGTCGATGTCGGTCGAGGGCGTCGTCGCGATGCAGGCCTGCGCCCGCATCGGTGCGCCGCACTCGGTCGTCTTCGGCGGCTTCTCGGCGCAGAGCCTGCGCGACCGCATCGCCGACACCGGCGCGGTGATGGTGATCACCGCCGACGAGCAATTGCGCGGCGGCAAGCACCTGCCACTGAAGGCGATCGTCGACGAGGCGCTCGCGCTCGACGGCTGCGATGCCGTGAAGGACGTGATCGTCTATCAACGCACCGGCGGCAAGATCGCCTGGAACGCGCCGCGCGACAAGTGGCTGCACGAGGTCACCAAGGATCAGCCGGCGACCTGTGAGCCGGAATGGGTCGGCGCCGAGCATCCGCTCTTCCTGCTCTATACCTCGGGCTCGACGGGTAAACCGAAGGGCGTGCAACACAGCACCGGCGGCTACTTGATGTTCGCCGCGCTGACGACGAAGTGGACCTTCGACCTCAAGCCCGACGACATCTTCTGGTGCACGGCCGACATCGGCTGGGTGACAGGGCACACCTACATCACGTACGGGCCGCTTGCACTCGGCGCGACCGAGATCGTCTTCGAAGGCGTGCCGACCTACCCGGATGCGGGCCGCTTCTGGAAGATGATCCAGGATCACAAGGTAACCGTCTTCTACACCGCGCCGACCGCGATCCGCTCCCTCATCAAGGCGGCGGAAACCACGCCTGCGGCCCACCCGCGCAACTACGACATGAAGAGCCTGCGCATCCTCGGCTCGGTCGGCGAACCGATCAACCCCGCAGCGTGGGAGTGGTATCACGAGAACATCGGCGGTGGCCGTTGCCCGATCGTCGACACCTGGTGGCAGACCGAAACCACCGGCCACATGATCACGCCGCTGCCGGGTGCGACGCCACTCGTTCCGGGCTCGTGCACCTTGCCTTTCCCGGGGATCATGGCCGCGGTGGTCGACGAGACGGGCACTGAGATGCCGTGGGGACAGGGCGGCATCCTCGTCATCAAGCGCCCATGGCCCGGAATGATCCGCACCATCTACGGGGATCCGGATCGCTACGTCAAAAGCTACTTCCCGGATGACTTCAAGGGCAAGTTCTACCTCGCCGGCGACGGCGCGAGCCGTGACCAGAAGACGGGTTACTTCACGATCACCGGCCGCATCGACGACGTCCTGAACGTCAGCGGCCACCGCATGGGAACGATGGAGATCGAATCAGCGCTCGTCTCGCACACCGAACTCGTCGCTGAAGCGGCCGTCGTCGCCCGGCCGGACGACACGACCGGCGAAGCGATCTGCGCCTTCGTCGTCCTGAAGCGCCCGCGCCCGACCGGCGAAGAAGCCAAGCGCATCGCAAAGGAGCTGCGCGACTGGGTCGGCCGCGAGATCGGCCCGATCGCCAAGCCGAAGGACATCCGCTTCGGCGATAACCTGCCCAAGACCCGCAGCGGCAAGATCATGCGCCGCCTGCTGCGATCGGTCGCCAAGGGCGAAGCCATCACCCAAGACACCTCGACTTTGGAGAACCCGGCGATACTGGATCAGTTGGCCGAGCCCAACTGATCCCGAGGCGAAGCCT
>JBDTSN010000377.1:0-3484 GCA_039931145.1 Burkholderiales bacterium
CGAGCAGGAAGAAGAACATCAACCCGGCGAGCAGCGTCGCGAACAGGCTTTGCGGGCTGGCCTGGCTCTCGAACGCCTCGGGCAGGATGTCGAGCAGCGCCGTCGCCAGCAGCACGCCGGCCGACAGGCTGACGAGGTTTTTCACGAGGCGCGAGAGCAACCCGACTGTGAGGCTCGCGGCGATCGACACCGACAGCAATCCGCCGGCGAGCGTGGCGATCACGATATAGAGGAGTGTCATCCGTCGGGTGTGGCGTTTCGGTCAGCGGCGCGCAGTACGGGAAGGAATCGACACTCCGCGGGCGTGCCATCGCCAAGCCGAGGCGCGTGGCGGGCGCGGGGTTGGCGTCATGCGCACCGCGTTCAAGCGACGCCGTGGGTCTTGAACCAGGCGACGCAGCGCTTCCATCCTTCTTCGGCCGCCTCCTTTCGAAAGCTCGGCCGGTAATCGGCGTGAAACGCATGCGGCGCATCGGGGAAGACGACAAACTCGGATTGCCGCGCCGCGGGGCTGCCACCGGCCAGCGCTGCCTTCATCTTCTCGACTGTATCGATCGGGATGCCGGTGTCGGCACCACCATACAGCCCGAGCACCGGCGCGTGCAACTCGCCGACGAGGTCGATCGGGTTCTTCGGCTGCAGCGCGCTCGGCTTGCCGACGAGCTTCCCGTACCACGCGACACCCGCCTTGAGCTTCGCACTGTGCGCAGCGTAAAGCCAGGTGATGCGCCCGCCCCAGCAAAAGCCGGTGATGCCGAGGCGTTTCGTATCGCCGCCATTCGCGCCGGCCCACGCAACGCAGGCGTCGAGGTCGCTCATCACCTGCGCGTCCGGCACTTTGGAGATCACTTCCGAAATGAGGCGCGCGATCTCGCCGTAGGACTGGGCGTCGCCCTGGCGCACGAAGAGCTCAGGCGCGATCGCCAGATAGCCGAGTTGCGCAAAGCGTCGCGCAGCGTCGGCAATGTACTCATGCACGCCGAAGATTTCGGAGACGACGAGCACGACCGGCAGCCCGGGCTTGCCGGCCGGCATCGCGCGATACGCTGGCATCTTGAAGTCGCCGACGGGGATCATCACTTCGCCGGCCGTCAAGCCGTCGCTGCTGGTTCGGATCGCCTGTGCCGTCACCGGCATGACGGCCGCGGCGAAGCCGGTGCCGACGGTGGCCGCGATAAAGCCGCGCCGGCTGAAGTCGCGGTTCGGTGTCAGGCGGTCGATTTCGTCGCTCGACAAGTCGATAACGTCGCTGGGCACGGCGGTCTCCTGTTCGGTCTCGGGATACCCTGATTCTAGGAAGTGCGCAGCCCCGCACCCGGCGCGGTCGGGAAATGCCATGACAATTCGCGCATGGACTTGCTCCGTTCCCCCGCTCCCGCGCCGTCGCAGGCGTCGCGCTGGCCCGAACATCTGGCCGCGATCGACCTCGGATCGAACAGCTTCAGGTTGGAGATCGGCCTTGCGCTGCACGGCCGCTATCGCCGTGTCGAGTATCTGAAGGAGACGGTGCGCCTGGGCGCCGGGCTCGACGCAGACGGTCTTCTCACCGAGGAAGCGACACAGCGCGGCCTGGCGTGCCTGGCACATTTCGCGCAGCGGCTCGACGGCTACGCGCCGGCGCAAGTGCGTGCGGTGGCGACGCAGACGCTGCGCGAGGCGCGCAATCGCGACGCTTTCCTCACCCGCGCGCAAAGTGCGCTCGGCATGCCGATCGAAGTCATTTCGGGACGCGAAGAGGCGCGCCTCATCTTCGCCGGCGTCGCCCGATTGCAGCCATCGGACGCACGCCGACTGGTCGTCGATATCGGCGGGCGCTCGACCGAGATGATCATCGGCGCCGGCCTCACGCCGAAGCGCACCGAATCGTTCCAGGTTGGCAGCGTCAGCTTGTCGATGAGCTGCTTCCCCGACGGGCGGCTGACCGAAGACGCTTTTCGGCGCGCGCAGATCGCCGCCGGCGCCGAGTTCGAGGAGGCGCTCGCCCCCTTCGGCCGCAAACATTGGCGCGAGGCGCTCGGCTCCAGTGGCACGGCGAGCGCCGTCTCGCAACTGCTTGCGGCCAGCGGCATCACCGACGGCCGCATCACGCCGGATGGCCTGCGCTGGTGCATCGCCCAATGCCTGGACGCCGGGCATATCGACCGCCTCGCGTTGCCGGGCTTGCGTGACGACCGGCGCGCGGTGATCGCGGGCGGGCTCGCGATCCTCTACACGCTGGCGACGCATTTCGGCATCGAGGTGCTGCTCCCGGCGCGCGGCGCGCTGCGCCAGGGGGTGATCTTCGACCTCGCCGAGCGCCGCTTTGCGGCGCGCGATCCGGCGCACGCGCAAGACATGCGCGACGCGTCGGTGCTCGATCTGCAACGCCGCTTCATGGTCGATACCGAGCATGCTGCGCGAGTCGCTGCGGTCGCCGATGCGCTCTACACGTCTGTGCTGCCGCGCGCGGGCAACGGCCTGTCGTCCGAACCGCAGCCCGAACCGCAGCGCGAACAGCGGCGTGAGTTGCGGCGCGAACTGCAATGGGCCGCCGCGCTGCACGAAATGGGCATGATGGTTTCGCATCACGACCATCATCGCCACAGCGCCTATCTGTTGTCGCACGCGGACGCGGCCGGCTTCTCGCAATCGCAACAGCGCCGCCTCGGCGATCTGGTACTTGCGCAACGCGGCAGCCTGCGCAAGAGCGAGGCGGCTTTGGGCTCCGAAGCCTTCGCCTGGCAGGCGCTATGCCTGCGGCTCGCGATCATCAAATGCCATGCGCGATCGGACGTGGACCCTGGCGTCCTCAAGCTCGAGCGCCATGGCGCCGAGGCCAGGCTCGGCCTTGCCCGCGGTTGGGCGCAGAGCCACCCGCGCACGATGTACCTGCTGGGCGCCGAGGTCGCCGCATGGGAGCGCGGCGGCCCGCTGCGGCTGCAGCTCGACGGCCCGCGGTAACTGCACGGCCGCACCCGCGGCGTCGCACCTACAGCGCTTCAACCGACTGCACCGCGTGCAGCGAGACGCGTACCTCGCCATCGCGCTCGCGCCGGTGCAGCCACCAGATTGCCGCCTTCTTGATCGTCCACGGCATGTCGGTGCCGGCGAGTAGCCGCGCTGCCGCCATGCCGAGCGTCGGCTGGTGTCCGACGATCAGCACCGTGCCGCTGGCGCCTGGCCAGCCTGCGGCCGCGAGCAAATCCTCGACCGAGCTTCCCGGCGCGATCGAGGAGACGACGGTGACGTCGCGATTGAGTGCCTCGGCCGTCTGTTGCGAGCGCCGCGCCGGCGTCACGAGGATGCGCGTCGATTCCGCGAGCCGCTTGTTCAACCATTTGGCCATGCGCTGCGCCTGACGCTCGCCCTTCGGGGTGAGCACCCGATCGAGGTCGTCCTGACCGGGTTGCAGCATTTCGGCGTCGGCGTGGCGCCAGAGAATTAGGTCCATGCGTGCTTCTCCTTGGTCTTCCCGTCATCGGCTGCCGCGCAGCCGTTCCATCAA
>JBDTSN010000378.1:0-3481 GCA_039931145.1 Burkholderiales bacterium
CGCGGCCGGTGAAGGCCGGGCTGTTCGACGTCAAGCACAGCCCGGGCGGCATGATGGACGCCGAGTTCGCCGTGCAGTACCTCGTGCTCGCGCACGGCGCGACCCATCCCGAACTGCTCGACAACGCGGGCAACATCGCGCTGCTGCAACGCGCCGAGACCTGTGACCTGCTCCCGACGGGCGTCGGCGGCGCTGCGGCGAACGCCTACCGCGAGTTGCGTCGTGCGCAACACCAGGCGCGGCTCGACGAGAAGCCGACCCAGGTCGATCCTGAATCGATGAGCGCGCCGCGCGACGCCGTGCTCGCGCTTTGGCGCAACGTGTTCGGCGCCGACGCGTGAACCGGTTCGCGCGTCGCCGCGCGTGTCGCAGCGTCGCGGCGTGAACGGCCCCTCGCGTGGCAGCAACGAGCAGGCTGTCTGGTGGCGCCGCCCGGGCCGCGCGTGGCTCGCGCTCGCGCTGCTGCTCGCGCTTGGCAGCGCCCTTGCGCACGGCCGGCCTTCGACGACGCTCGCGTCGCTCGACTGGCAGCCTGCGCTCGCGCTCGCCGAGCCGTGGCGCGCGTTCAGCGCCGCCTTCGTCCACTACAGCAACCTGCACCTGCTCGGCAACGCCGCCGGGCTTGCGCTGACAGCCGCTTACGGCTGGGCCGCGCGTGTCCCGCCGCGCCTCGCACTCGCGTGGCTCGTCGCCTGGCCGCTGACGCAACTTGGCCTGCTCGCGCAACCGGCGCTCGCGCACTACGGTGGCCTGTCGGGCGTGGTGCATGCGGGCGTGGCGATCGTCACGCTGTATGTGATCGTTGTCGGGCATCGGTTGATCGGCGGCACGGTGCTCGCGATGTTGTTCGTCAAGCTCGCAACCGAATCGCCGTTCGGTGCGCCGCTGCGCCAGGTGGCGGGTTGGGATATCGCGCTCGCCCCGCTCGCGCACGCCACTGGCGTCGCCGCGGGCCTGCTGTGCTGCGCAGTGGCCGAGACGGCCGCGCATTTCGCGCGCAATCGAGCCGAAGGCCGCCCGGCCATGGATTGACGATGCGCAGAGCGTCGCGCAGGTCGTCCCCACAGGGCCGCAACTGGCCGCTCGAAAGCCCGCGCTTCAGGAACCGCAATGTCGGCCTCGTAAAATGTGATCTTTCGCCCCCCAACGCCCTGGAGCCGCATGGCCTCGACCCGAACCACCCTGATGGCCAACGCGATCCGTGCGCTGGCGATGGACGCCGTGCAGCAAGCCAACTCCGGCCACCCCGGTGCGCCGATGGGCATGGCCGAGATGGCGGTTGCGCTCTGGTCGCGCCACCTGCGCCACAACCCGGCCGATCCGCACTGGGCGAATCGCGACCGCTTCGTGCTGTCCAACGGCCACGCGTCGATGATGCTGTATGCCGTCCTGCACCTGACGGGCTATGAGCTGCCGATGAGCGAGCTGCGCAACTTCCGCCAGCTGCACAGCAAGACGCCTGGACATCCCGAGCACGGTCTCACGCCAGGTGTCGAGACGACGACGGGGCCACTCGGCCAGGGGATTGCGAACGCGGTCGGCATGGCGCTTGCCGAGAAGCTGCTGGCGCACGAGTTCAACCGTGATGGTCATGCCGTCGTCGACCACCACACCTACGTCTTCCTCGGCGACGGCTGCATGATGGAGGGCATCAGCCACGAGGCGGCCGGGCTCGCCGGCGCGTGGAAACTCGGCAAGCTGACGGCGCTCTACGACAGCAACGGCATCTCGATCGACGGCGCCGTCGCGCCCTGGTTCATCGACGACACTCCGCGGCGCTTCGAAGCCCACGGCTGGCACGTCATCGCCGACGTCGACGGCCAGGACGTGGACGCGGTCGACGCCGCGATCTCGCAGGCGCATGCCGTCACCGACCGGCCGACGCTGATTTGCTGCAAGACCACGATCGGCGAAGGCTCGCCGCATCGCGCCGGCACCGCCAAGGCGCACGGCGAAGCGCTCGGCGCGGAGGAGATCAAGCTCACGCGTGAGGCGATCGGCTGGCCCTACGAACCGTTCGTGATCCCCGAGGCGGTCTACGAGGCGTGGGACGCGCGCGCCGCAGGCATCAAGGCGCAGACCGCGTGGGCGCAGGCGTTCGACGCCTATCGTGCCGCGTATCCCGAGCTCGCCGCCGAGTTCACGCGCCGCACGAGCGGTGCAATGCCGGCGAACTGGACCCAGGATGCCGTCGATGCCGCGATCGCTGCGCACACCAAGGCCGAGACCGTCGCCAGCCGCAAGGCGAGCCAGATTGCGCTCGAAGCGTTTACGCAGACGTTGCCCGAGTTGCTCGGCGGCAGCGCCGACCTGACCGGATCGAACCTGACGAACACCAGCCACACGCCAGCGCTGCGCTTCGAAGCCGACGGCACGCCGAACGGCGGGCGCCATATCAACTACGGCGTGCGTGAGTTCGGCATGACGGCGGTGATGACCGGCATCGGCCTGCACGGCGGCTTCATCCCCTACGGCGGCACCTTCCTGACTTTCAGCGACTACTGCCGCAACGCGATCCGCATGGCAGCGTTGATGAAGCAACGCGTCATCTATGTTTTCACGCACGACTCGATCGGCCTCGGCGAGGACGGGCCGACACATCAGAGCATCGAGCACGCCTGGTCGCTGCGGCTGATCCCGGGGCTTGACGTCTGGCGGCCGGCGGACACCGCGGAAACCGTCGTCGCCTGGGTCGCGGCGATCGAGAACAGCGCGCGCCCGACGGCGTTGCTGCTGAGCCGCCAGAACCTGCCCTACCTGCCCAAGAGCGGCCTCGACGGCATCGCCAAGGGCGCCTACGTGCTCGCCGAGCCAGAGGAAGTGGGGCTGAAGAAAAAGGCGCAGGCGGTGATCATCGCGACCGGCTCCGAAGTGCAACTCGCGCTCCACACGCAGCAACTGCTCGCCGAGCGCAACATCGCAGTGCGCGTCGTCAGCATGCCCTCGACGAGCGTCTTCGGCCGCCAGAGCGTTGCCTACCAGAAGAGCGTGCTGCCGGCCGGCGTGCCGCGCATCGCGGTCGAGATGGGCGTGACCGACGGCTGGTGGAAGTACGGCTGCGCAGCGGTCGTCGGCATCGATACCTTTGGCGAATCGGCGCCCGCGCCGGAACTCTTCAAATACTTCGGCTTTACTGCGCAGAACGTGGCGGACACGGTGCGCAAGGTGCTCGGACGATAGACCGGCGCCGCAAAGTTTTCTTTTCTACTGGAGCAAAACAAAATGACCATCAAGATCGGTATCAACGGCTTCGGCCGCATCGGGCGCATGCTGTTTCGCGCCGCCGTGCAGAACTTCGGCGACGACATCGAGGTCGTCGCCATCAACGACCTGCTCGAGCCCGACTACCTCGCCTACATGCTGCAGTACGACTCGGTGCACGGCCGCTTCAAGGGGAGCATCGCGGTCGACGGGCACACGCTCGTTGTCAACGGCAAGAAGATCCGCCTGACGCAGGAGCGCGACCCGGCGAACCTGAAGT
>JBDTSN010000379.1:0-3467 GCA_039931145.1 Burkholderiales bacterium
CGCAACGATGCCGCCCATCGACGCGCCGCACGGTACGAGAGGCCCAGGATGCTCGGCAAGCAGCGCGGCAGCCATCGCCGGCAGCGTCTCACACTTGAAATGCACGTCACTCACCCGCACATCGTAGACAGGTGCAAGCGCGTCGCGTTGCGCAGCCCACATTGCACCATCGGCGGCGAGGCCGGGGATCAGAATGACGGTCTGCATGGAACGGATTGTCGCCCTCGGGGTCGCATCTGCATCCACTACACAGACGTGCGTACCACGACAATTGCGACATGACAGAAGTGATTTTGATCCGCCACGGCGAGACCGACTGGAACGTGCAGGGGCGCTTCCAGGGCCAGATCGACGTGCCGCTGAATGCGTTCGGCGAGCGCCAGGCCGCGCGCATGGCCGAGCGGCTGGTGCACGAACGCGTTGACGTTCTCTATTGCAGCGACCTGTTGCGCACACGCCAGACCGCTGCGCCCGCCGAGCGCGAGTTGCGGCTCACCGCGGCGCCTGATGCAGCGTTGCGCGAGCAGCATTTCGGCGTCCTCGAAGGGATGAGTTTCGACGAGGTGCGCGCGCGCCATCCAGACGAGCTCGCCGCGTGGATGCTGCACGACCCGGACTACACGCTGCCCGACGGCGAGAGCGTGCGGCGCTTTCACGCCCGCGTCGTCGGCGCGCTGCACGCGCTTGCGGCGCGCCATGCGGGCCAGCGCCTTGCCGTCGTGACGCATGGTGGCGTGCTCGACATGCTCTACCGCACCGTGCACGGCCTGCCGCTCACCGGGGACCGCCGCTGCGAGATTCCGAACGCCGGTATCAATCGGCTGCGCGTGCAGGGCGACGGCCTGGAGATCGTGAGCTGGGCCGACGATGCGCATCTGGCAGGCCTGCTGCGTTGACCCGTCTCATGCGAGGGCCACGGGGCAAGGTGGAGTGCGGCGCGCAACGCAGCGCGCTATGGTTGACAGCCAGCCTCGATCGGAGTCCCTATGAAGTCGCTCGGCAAGCGCGCTGAAGGCCTGCGCCTGGAGCGCATCAAATCCTCGCTGCTGTGGGCGGGCGAGGCGTTTCGCAACATCCATCCGATCGCGCGCGGCTTGCAGGATGCGAGCGTGCCGCGGCCGACGCTGACCGAGTTTCTATCCAACGGCAACCGCCGCGTGCCGCGCGGCCCGCTGCCGTCGATCGACCCACGCGAAGCTTGGGGCCACAAGCCGGAGACCGGATTGCGCGCGACGTGGCTCGGCCACTCGACGGTGCTGATCGAGATCGATGGCTGGCGTGTGCTGACCGACCCCGTCTGGGGGCCGCGCGCATCACCGACCCGCTTGGCGGGGCCGAAGCGCTTCCAGCCGGTGCCGGTACGCCTTTCGGCGTTGCCACCGATCGACCTTGTCGTCATCTCGCACGACCACTACGATCATCTCGACTATCCGACGATCCGCGCACTGGCGAAGAGTGGCGTGCCCTTCGTCACCTCGCTCGGCGTCGGCGCACACCTCGAGGCCTGGGGCGTCGCGCCGCACCGGATCACCGAGCTCGACTGGTGGGAATCTCACCGTCTGCCGAACAGCGATCTGACGGTGACCGCAGCGCCGTCGCAGCACTTCTCGGGCCGCGCGCTGAAGGACCGCAACGCGACGCTATGGTCGTCGCTCGTGATTCGCGGCACGCGCCACGCGGTGTTCTTCAGCGGTGACACGGGGCTCACTTCGCAGTACACGGAGATTCGCGAACGGCTCGGGCCGTTCGATCTTGTGATGCTCGAAGTCGGTGCCTTCCATCCGTCCTGGGGTCACATTCATCTCGGCCCCGAGAACGCGTTGAAGGCGCACGCGCTGCTCGGCGGCGGCGCCTTTCTGCCGGTGCACTGGGGCACCTTCAGCCTCGCGTTGCATGCCTGGGACGAACCGGCTGAATCGCTGCTCGCACTCGGCCCACCGCGCGGCGCCCGGCTCGTGATGCCGCGCCTGGGCGAGGCAATGGAACCCGCGCACTCACCGCCGGTGACGCCATGGTGGCGCGGCGTGGACGAAGCGCGTCGCCTCCGGCGCGAGCCCCCCGCCGTCGAGCCGGCGCCGGCTACCCTGCCCGCGACGATGCCCTGGCCTCCGGATTGATCGGCGTGTCGTAGCGCCGAGCGCATGCCGGTGTTCCGGCCGAAAGAACTCCGCCGAAAGGACACCGAAATGAACGCACCATTGAAGCCTGCACATGCCCCCGCCAGTGAACACAGCGTGCCCTGGTTCTGGCCGTTTGCCGCGACGATCGAGCTCGCCGAAATCGGTGCACGACAGTTCCAGGACAACCTGAAGTTCGTCGCCGAGGTGGGTACGCTCGCCGCGCCGCCGCCGCCCGTCTGGGCGAGCGAGAACCGCGTACTGCTCGATCTGGACACGATGCGGGTGCGCGATTTCTCGCCGGCCGGCGCACGGGCCGCCGCCACGGGCACACCGGTGTTGGTCGACCCGCCGTACGCCGGGCACAGCTCGACGATTGCCGATCATGCGAAGGGCCAGAGCCTGGTCGAGACGTTGCTCGCGAACGGGTGCGAGCGCGTGCTGTGCGCCGACTGGAAGGCTGCGACGCCGGCGATGAAGGACTTCAACATCGACAAGTACCTGGCCGAAATCAACGTCGCGGTCGACGACCTTGGCGGTGTGGTGCACCTCGTAGGCCTCTGCCAGGGCGGCTGGATGAGCACGATGTTCGCGGCGCGTTTCCCGCACAAGGTCAAGAGCCTCGTGCTCGCCGGCGCGCCGATCGACACCGACGCCGGCCATGGCCCGATCAGGAAGATGGCGCACCGCCTGCCGATGCGCTTCTACGAGGAAATGGTCGCCGCCGGCGGCGGGCGCATGCTCGGGCGGGCGATGCTTGCCGGCTGGAAGGACATGCACCCGACGAAGCAGTACGTCGACAAGTACATCGACCTCTACGCGCACATCGAAGACAAGAGCTACGTCAAGCGTACCGAGCGCTTCGAGCGCTGGTATGAGAACCCGGTCGACCTGCCCGGGCGCTACTACTTGCAGGCGATCGAACTGCTGTTCAAGAAGAACCTGCTCGCCAAGGGCGAGTTCGTCGGCCTCGGTCGCACGCTCGACCTGAAGCGCATCACGATGCCCGTCTACTTGCTCGCCGGCGACGCCGACGACATCACGACGTGCGAGCAGGTCTTCAACGCCGAGCAGCTGTTCGGCACGCCTGCCGCACAGGTGACGAAGAAACTCGTGCCCGGCGGCCATATCGGCCTCTTCATGGGTTCGAAGACGCTTGCCGAAACCTGGCCCGGGATCGGGCGCTGGATCGCCGAGCGCGATGCGGATAAAGGTGTTTGAGTCGAACCCGAACCGATCGCGCTTGTTGCGACCCGCGTGTCACCCTCGCCGGTCACGGATCTTGCCGATGGTGTAGACCGGCTCGGCTTCCAGGCTCAGCGTGTGACGCAATAGAAGGGTAGCCAGGCG
>JBDTSN010000380.1:0-3464 GCA_039931145.1 Burkholderiales bacterium
GACGGCCGGCCGATCTGGTACCAGAAGCACATGACGCACCACCTGCTGCCGGGCATGGATCTCGGCTGGGTGCACGAGCTGACGAACGTGTTCCTGATCCGCGATCCGGCCGAGGTCGTCGAGTCCTACCTCAAGTCGCGCGCCGCGGTCGCGCCTGAAGACATCGGCCTCCTTCAGCAGGCGGCGCTCTACGACGAGGTGTCGCGCCGCGCCGCCGCACCACCGATCGTGATCGATGCCGACGACTTCCTGCGCGATCCCGAATCGCATCTGCGCGCGCTGTGCGCCGCGCTCGGTATCGCCTTCAGCGAGTGCATGCTGCACTGGCCCGCCGGCCCGCGCGCGAGCGACGGCGTCTGGGCGCCACACTGGTACGCCGCGGTCTGGCGCTCGACCGGTTTCGAACCCTGGCGCGCGCGACAGCCGCGGCTTGACGCCGCTGCGTCGGTCGTCGCCGAGGCCTGCCGCCCGGCCTACGAGCAGCTGCGCTCGGTGCGGTTGCGACTGCAGTCGCCTTGATCGCCGGCCGCCGCTCAGAGCCTGTGAATGAATCCGGCGCGCCCGAGCGGGTGTGTTGGATTTGTTCACGGGCGCTCAGGCCGTCGTATGCGTGGCCCGTGACCAACAGTTTGTGCACGCGGGCTCGCACAGGGAAATAATGCACCTGTCATGCCCCATATCGACCTGAGTTCTCCGGCCGGCCTCGCGTACGGCGCCATGCCTCGCCGCGCGGCGGGCCTGATCCGGAGATGACGAAGCCAGCAGGCTGGTCGGCGGCCACAGCGGCGCCCGGCCGGGCGCTGCCTCCAGGCACGCGAATCGACGACTACGAGATCGAACAGACGCTGGCCGAGGGCGGCGTTGCGATCATGTATCGCGCGTTCGACCACGCGCTCGGGCTGCAGGTCGCAGTCCAGGAGTACATGCCCGAAGCGATGGCGCTACGAAGTGCCGACGGGCGCGTCGTGCTGCGCACACGTGTGCAGAGCCATGCGTTCGAGGAAGGCCGCCAGGCCTTCATCGGTGAGGCGCAAATGCTGGCGCGATGCGAACATCCGTCGCTGCTGCGCATCTCTCGCGTTCTGCAGCACCACGGCACGGTGTATCGCGCCATGCGTCTGTGCACCGGGCCGACGCTGCTCGAACATCGGCGCGCGCTGGCTGAACCGCCGGACACGGCGACGTTGCAGCGCTGGCTCGAGGATCTGCTCGGCGCGCTCGCTGCGCTGCACGCCGAAGGCTGCGTGCATGGCGCGCTGGCACCGGGCCGCATCCTGCTGCGCGACGACGGACACCTGCTGCTGCTCGGCTTCGACGCCGTGCGCACGAAACTGATCAGCGGTCGCACGCAGGACATGATGGCGGCGCTGGAACCCTGCTTCGCAGCGCCCGAGCTGCGCAACCCATCGCCTGGGCAGGCAGCCGGGCCGTGGACCGACCTGTACGCGCTGGCGACGACGCTACGCTATTGCATCGACGGTGAATTGCCGCCGCCGGCGACCGGGCTCGCCTCAGCGCAGCCGGCCTCGCTCGTCAGCGATGCTTGGCGGCGCGTGCCGCACGAGGCCGGGGCCGCTGCCGACGCTGCATGGCTGCGCGCGATCGATGCCTGCCTTGCTGAAGCGCCGCAGGACCGGCCGCAAAGCGTTGAACAACTGCGCCGCGTGATCGATGAAGCGGTGTTCGCTTCAACATTGCCGGCATGGCCGGCGCCTCGCATCGCGCCCGCGCCGTCCGACGAAGCCGACGCCGGGCCCGTGCCTGATGCAAGCGTGGAGGCGGTGGCCGCGCCGGCTGCCGCAGCCGCCGAGCCCGAGTCCGCACCCGCACCCGCACCCGCACCCGCACCCGCACCCGCACCCGCACCCGCACCGGTGCCCGCACCCGCACCGGTGCCCGCACCCGCACCCGTGCCCGTGCCCGTGCCCGTGCCCGTGCCCGTGCCCGGCGTCGAATCGGCATCCACGGATGTACCGGTCGCCGCCGATGCAGCCATCGCCCTTATGTGGGCCGACCTCGATCAGACACTGGCACGCGTCACGACAATAGCCGGCGAGGAGGCCGCTCTGGGGCGACCGGCGACCGCACCCGCGCTCGAACCCGCAACGACACCTGCGCCCACTGCCGCGCAGCCGCCGGCGCCTTGGCGGCGCGAGTTGCGTGCACTGTGGCAACGTAGCCCCACTGTGTGGCTGGCGGTGGGCGTTGTCGCGCTGGCGGCGGTCGGTCTGCTGCTCGTGCCGGACGAGCGCTCGCCAGACCGGCTGGCCACGAGCGACGCGGCACCGGCCCTACCAACCGCCGAGCGACCAGCGCCGCCGACGACGCTGTCGCCGCCGCCGATCGCGAACGCCGCCCCCCAGCACGATGCCCGCGGCGAGCGCCCGTCGGTCCCAGTCGCAGTCGCCGATGAGCCTGCGTCGCCGGCGGCACCGCAAGCCGTCACCGCGCCGCCGACTGTGGCAGCCGCGCGCCCACGGCCCGCGCCGAGCGCGGGCTGCACTGGGAAAGGCGGCTACGCGCTCTACCAGTGCATGCAGACGCAATGTGCCAAGCGCAGCTATGCGAAGCATCCGCAATGCGTGCGCCTGCAGCGCAACCAGAGCCTCAACTGACAGGATCGACGCCGCCTCCAGCGGCTTGACGATCGCACTCGGCGCCCTGGGCGAGACCTACATGCAGCTCGCCGCAACCTGGGCATCGACCCGGCGCCGATGCACCGCGTAGCCGCGATCGGCGCCGGCGCTCTCGACAGCCTGCCGCACAACGGCGCTGTCGTCACGCTGCTCGCCTTGTGTGGCGCGACGCACAAGCAGAGCTACTTCGACATCGTCAGCGCGCCAATTGCGCTGGTCGTCGCGGTCGTGCTCGGCACGATGTTCGGGCCGTTCTGAGAGCGTGCAACACTGCACTAGAGCTTCTCGCTCTCGCCCGCCTTCGGCTGCCACTTCATCAGCCGCCGCTCGGCGAGCGTGACGAGCGCGTCGAGTGCCAGCGCGAAGACGGTCAGCACGAGGATGCCCGCCATCACGGTGTTGATGTCGAACGCACCCTCGGCCTGCAGGATCAGGTAGCCCACGCCCTGCGCCGAGCCCAGATATTCGCCGACCACCGCGCCGACGAAGGCGAGGCCGACGCTGGTGTGCAGCGACGAGAAGACCCAGCTCATCGCGCTCGGCAGATACACATGGCGCAGCAGTTGCCGACCGTTCGCGCCGAGCATGCGCGCGTTGGCGAGCACAACGGGGCTCACCTCCTTCACGCCCTGATAGACGTTGAAGAAGACGATGAAGAAAACGAGCGTCACGCCGAGCGCGACCTTGCTCGCGATGCCGAGCCCGAACCAGACGGCGAAGATCGGCGCCAGGATCACGCGCGGCATCGAGTTGAGTGCCTTGATGTAGGGGTCGAAGATCGCGGCAGCAAACGGGCTCAGCGCCAACCACAGCCCGCACGCGAGGCCG
>JBDTSN010000381.1:0-3458 GCA_039931145.1 Burkholderiales bacterium
ATGGCGATGTGCGGCGGATTCGTGACTGCGGCCTCCGGGGTCGCTGGACAACGCACGGGCAAATCACTGCCGGCGGGCTTGGCACGGACGGTCAGCGCGGGGCAACTCGTCAGCAACCTGGGGCGGATCGCCACCTACACGCTTCTGGGTGCGTCGGTTGGAAGTGCAGGCGGGTTGTTGACGGATGCATTGGATTGGCAGCCGGTGCAACGCACGCTCTACGTCGTTGCCAACGTTTTTCTGCTGACGCTTGCACTTGCCATCGCCACCCGACGCGATCGCTTCACAGCGCTGCAGCGTTACGGTGCGGCACTGTTCAGGAAGATTTCTCCCGCCGTGCCCCGGCTTCGGCGTCAGCAGGGCCTGACCGCGAAGTTCGGCCTGGGCATGATCTGGGGGCTCGTCCCTTGTGGGCTGATCTACAGCGTGCTTCCGATCGCGCTGTTCGCCGGGGGGGCATGGCAAGGCGCAGCCGTGATGCTTGCGTTCGGCATCGGCACGCTGCCCAACCTGCTCGCTGCCGCGTGGGTTCTGGCCCGGGCGCCAAAGGCGCTCGACAACCAAACCACCCGCTATCTGGCCGCGTCGCTGCTATGCGGCTTTGCCCTGCTTGGAATCTGGCGTGCGCTGTCCGGCCCGCTGGCGGCCGGGCAAGGCGCTTTCTGTCTCACGGCGTGAGCCACCTGTTCCGGGCCACCTGAGCTACAGGCCCGCTTCGTCAGCAAAAAAACTCAACTGAGGAGACTGAAAAATGTTGGATCTACTTTTCACGGGTTGGGGCGCGTTCTGGATGACGCTCTTCATGTTGATTCCGTTCGCGATCATGTTCTTCTACGTGGTCTATCGAAAGAGTGCCGCCAATCCGGGGCGCGCTCAAACCGCGCCCAAACAGTTCTCGCGCGTCGAAGGCTACTGGCTGACGTTCGCGTTCATCGTGTTCGTCGGCGTGAACCTCGCCAGTCTGAAGTACATGCCGCTGATTGCCACCGCGCACGCCGCGACGACGCGCACCGACATTCAGCAGATCGACCTCACGGCAACATCCTGGAGCTACGACATGTCGGGCCGCGAAGTCGAAGTCGGGCGGCCGGTGCGCTTCTCCGGCCGCAGCAATGACACGATGCACGGCTTTGCCGTCTACCACCCAGACGGCCGGGTGCTGTTCACGATGATGCTGATGCCGGGCTTGGCCAATCCCACCTCACTCATCCACACCTTCACCGAGGCGGGCACGTACACGGTTCGGTGCCTGGAGTACTGCGGTATCGCGCACCACACCATGCGTGACGAGTTGACCGTTGTTCAAAGCAAGTAGGCGCCTTCGGCCCGAACAAGGAGACATCATGACTATTGCAACCACCCTCGTCCAGAAGACGCCGATCTTCGGCAAGATGTTCAGCGTCGACAAGAGCACCGGGCTGGAGGAGATCAACGCCTGGCCATCCCTGATGATCATGGCCTCGTTCATCTGGCTCGCGGTCGCCGGCCTGCTCGGGTTCGTGATGCCGGCAACGCAGATTTTCCAGCTCGATACGGGCTGGTTTTATACGACGTTGACGCTGCACGGTGCGGCGCTCGCCTTCCCGTTCGGGTTTCAGCTCATGGTCGGCGTCAGCCTGCACCGATCGGGCGGATGCGTCGGCAAGCCGGTCACGGGCTGGCTGCCGGCGCTTACCTTCATCACGATGAATCTGGGCGCGGCCCTGCTCACCGTGGCGATTCTGCTCGGCCTGAAGATCAGCCTGATCGTCATGTACCCGCTGCCGCTGGTCGGCGCGCAGATGGGCGTCTGGAGCATGTTCTCGGTGGTGCTCGGTTTCACTGGCATCTACCTCGTACTGGCCAGCATGATCCTGTGCTACCCGATCCTGACGCTCAAGATGCTGTTCTTCGGCGAGACGCGGCCCGAGCTCGTGCTTTCGGCGCGCTCGCTGAACGACCCCGGCATGCTCGGGATGACGCTCGCGGCGCTGGTGCTGCTGATCGCCGGCATGCCGCTGGTCGTCGTCGGCACCACGGTCATGGCCGCGCTGTACGGGATCATCCCGATGTCGACTGCGGCGTGGGCCACCGAGCCCGTCGCCTTCCAGTACGCCTTCTTCATCTTCGCCCACAACCTGATGGAAGCGATGGCGATCATGGTGACGAGCGCGCTGTACGCGGTGCTGCCCTTGTACCTGGCCGACGGCACCCGCAAGCTGATCAGCGACCGCCTCGCCAACACCGCGTTGTGGATCATGCTGCTGACGTCGGTCACGTCGTTCCTGCACCACTTCATCACCCTGTATCCGAACCAGCCGGCGAGCCTGTCCTACTGGGGCAACATCATGAGTTGGGGCACGGGCATGGGCGCGGCGCTCAGCATCTTCACCGTGCTTGCGACGATCTGGAAGCATGGCTTGCGGGCGGAGCCGGGCATCATGGCGGTGCTCATTGGCTGGGTGCTCTACATCCTGGATGGCGCCAGCGCGATGGTGACCTCGAACATTGCGTGGGCCTTCCAACTTCACGGCACGATGTGGCAGAGCGGGCACACGATGACGGTCATCCTGGCGATGTCGCTGATGTGGATGGGCGTGCTCTACCACCACTACCCGGTCATCACGGGGCGCAAGGTCGACCATGGGCTGAGCGTCTGGTATGTGCGGCTGTTCACGATCGGTGGCACTGGCGCCGCGCTGTCAATGCTCGCCGGCGGCGCAGACGGCATGCCAAGGCGCTTTGCCGACTGGGCGCAGGGCGGCTGGATGGTGTATGGCCATTTGATCGTCTTTTTCGGCCTGATCCTGGGTGCGGCGTTCGTCGTCTATGCCCTCAGCCTGTTGAAGTCTCACGAGCTCGAAGCGACGGTGCCTTTGAGCGCCCGGCCTGCCGCCGCGTAGTGCATTGAACGAGAAGCGGGGGCGGCCGCATCCATCGGAGCGGTCGCCCCCTTGCTTTGTCCGTGCAAGCGTGCGGCGCGAGCAGCAACAATGCCGACTTCGCTGATGCAGGCGCGCACCGAATGACCGAGCTCTCAAATTGCAGGCTGTGCGGTCTACCCAACCCGCGGCTCCCAGTGCGCGAAGGCGAGCATGCGTTTTGCTGCTACGGCTGTCGCGAGGTGTTTCGATCCTTCGGTGACGAGGCACTTGCCGTTGCGCGCGAGCGCATACCCGAGCCGGCCGCCGCGCCGCAAGGCAAGACAGCGTATCTGTGGATCGACGGCATGCATTGCGCGTCGTGCGAATTCCTGATCGAGAAGCTCGCCATCGGCACCCGCGGCATCCAGGCGGCGACGGCGAGCTATGCAACATCGACCGCGAGAGTCGTTTATGACCCCGGATTGATCCAGGAGTCCGAGCTGCCGGCGATCATGGATCGGTTCGGCTACCGCGCCCGGCTGCGCGACGCCGACGCCCCTGAGTACGACGAGCGCCAGGATCTGCTGCGGGTCCTGACCGGCGGCTGCCTGGCCG
>JBDTSN010000382.1:0-3457 GCA_039931145.1 Burkholderiales bacterium
GATCCGCGATGGACGCGCACGGCGCGACGCATCACGTCGTCTCGACACTCGACGACATCGCGTGGCTTTTCAATCTGCGCGGATCGGACGTCAACTACAACCCGGTCTTCCTCTCCCACGCGCTGATCGATGCGAAGGAGGCGACGCTCTTCATCGCCAACGGCAAGGTGGACGCCGGACTTCTCGCGCGGCTCGCCACCGACGGCGTGCACGTTGCACCTTACCCGAAGGCCGCGTCCAGCGTCTCCGCGCTGCCCGCCAACGCCGTGCTGTTGATCGACCCACGGCGCGTCACGCTCGGCTTGCGCGAGCAGGTTCCCGCCAGCGTGCGCGTCGTCGAGGCGATCAACCCGAGCACGCTCGCCAAGAGCCGCAAGAGCGACGCCGACGCGGCGCACGTGCGCGAAGCGATGGCGCAGGACGGCGCCGCGATGTGCGAGTTCTACGCCTGGTTCGAAGCCGCACTCGCACGCGGCGAACGGATCACCGAACTGACGGTCGACGCGCAGTTGTCCGCCGCACGCGCGCGACGCCCCGGGCTCAAGGGCCTGAGTTTCGGCACGATCGCCGGCTTCAACGCGAACGGCGCGATGCCGCACTATCACGCGACGCCAGCGTCGCACGCGGTGATCGAAGGCGACGGGCTGCTGTTGATCGACTCCGGCGGCCAGTATCTCGGCGGCACGACCGACATCACGCGCGTCTGGCCGATCGGCAACGTCAGCGCGGCGATGAAGCGCGACTACACGCTGGTCTTGAAGGGCACGCTCGCGCTATCGCGCACGCGCTTTCCGCGCGGCACGCTCTCACCGATGCTCGACGCGATCGCACGCGCGCCGCTCTGGGCCGAATGCCTCGACTACGGCCACGGCACCGGCCACGGCGTCGGCTATTTCCTGAACGTGCACGAAGGCCCGCAGTCGATCAGCCAGGCCGTGCCCGACGCCAACATGGCGATGCAGCCGGGCATGATCACCTCAATCGAGCCCGGTCTCTACCGGCCCGGGCAGTGGGGCGTGCGCATCGAGAACCTGGTGCTCAACGTGCCGGCGCACGTCGATCAGCCGAAGAATGAATTCGGCGAGTTCCTCGAGTTCGAGACCCTCACGCTGTGTCCGATCGACACTCGTTGCATCGATCGCAGCCTGCTGCGCGACGACGAGATCACGTGGCTGAACGCGTATCACGCCGATGTGCGCAGCCGCCTCGCACCGCTCGTGAGCGGCGACGCGCTCGCCTGGCTGATCGAGCGCACGCAACCGCTTTGAGCGATACGCCTGAGCGGATCGCGCCGCTCCTGGGCATCGACCTTGGCGGAACCAAGATCGAAGGATTGATGCTTGGCGCGGACGGCGCGCCGCTCTGGCGCGAGCGCGTGCCGACACCGCAGGGCGAATACCGCGCAACACTGCATGCAATCGCCTCGCTCGTCTCGCGTGCCGAAACCGCGACTGGCGTCAGCAATGTGAGCGTCGGCATCGGCACGCCCGGCAGCGAGACGGCGGCGGGGCTGATTCGCAACGCCAATTCGACCTGCCTGAACGGCCAGCCGCTGCGCGACGATTTGCAGGCGCTGTTGCAGCGGCCGATGCGGCTTGCAAACGACGCCAACTGCCTCGCGCTGTCCGAAGCGACCGATGGCGCTGGCGCTGGCGCCGCGGTGGTGTTCGCAGTCATCCTCGGCACCGGCGTCGGCGGCGGACTCGTCGTCAACGGCGAGTTGCTGGTCGGCGCCAATGGTCTGGCCGGCGAGTGGGGACACAACCCATTGCCGTGGGCGGACATGGCTGACACCCAAGCCGACGCCGACGCCGCGCCGTGCTACTGCGGCAAGCGCGGCTGCATCGAGACCTGGCTCAGCGGCCCGGGACTCGCGCATGACCACGCGAAGCATGCCGGGCAGAACTTCGACGCGCGCCAGATTGCAGAACGCGCCGAGCGTGGCGACGCCGCATGCGAGGCGAGCCTCGGCCGCTACGCCTCGCGGCTTGCGCGCGCGCTCGCGGCGGTGATCAATCTCGTCGATCCGGACGTCATCGTCCTCGGCGGCGGGCTGTCGCAGATCGAACGGCTGTACGAGGCGGTGCCTCGCCTGTGGCAGCGCCACGTCTTTTCCGCCGGCGCCGACCAGCGGCTGCGCACGCGTCTCGCAAAGAGCGCGCACGGCGATGCGTCGGGTGTGCGCGGCGCGGCGTGGCTGTGGAGAGAAGCGGCGCGCAAGGTGCGCTGAGAAGCCGCCATCGCGCGCCGTCCGCGGCAAGCGCGGCGCGCCAAGCGTCGCCGCTGTGGGCGATTCGGCCTGCGATTCGCGCAGTCCGTCGGATTCGCCTTTCGGGCACCGCAGGTGCTGCCTAGAGTTCGCTTCAACGCCACCGAGCAGATCTTCAAGGAGCCCACCATGTTTGACCGCATCTTCTTCCCCGCACTCGTCTTCAGCTCCCTCGCCGCCGTCACCAGCGCTTTTGCGATCGACGCCGTGCGCTCGGCGGCCCCACAAGATCGGCAGATCGTCGTCCAACTCGCACGCGTTGTCGTCGTTGCCAGGCGCGATAGTCCGCTGGTCGCACTCGCGCAGGACGAGCTCGGCACGACGGCGCATTGAACGCGTGCCACCTACATCTGCCGGAACAGATGCACGAAGCTGCGGCTCACCGGCAGCACTTCAGGCCTCGCCGACAGGTGCAGCTCGGCCGTCTCGTTCAGGCTGCGCGTGACCTGGCTCACGCGGTGCAGGTTCACAATCACCGAGCGGTGCACCTGCGCGAAGCGATCCGGGTCGAGCTCGTCGGCGAGTTCACGGATCGTCTTGCGGATCAATGCCTCGCCGCCGTCCCAGACGACGAGCGTGTACTTTTCGTCCGACTTGAAGAATACGATTTGCTCGACCGGTATCAGGCGCACGCTGGTGCCCACCGACGCCTTGATCCACTGCAACCATGCGTGTGGCGCGGCGCCCGTGCGCAGCGCGGTGGCGATGCGCTCCAACACCCCATCGAGCGCTTCGCCGTTCGCAGCCGGCAACACTGGCGGCACGGCGAGACGTGCCTGCAAGCGCTGCACGGTGTCGGCGAGTCGCGCCGGATCTATCGGCTTGACGATGTAGTCGAGCGCACCCCGCTCGAAGGCCTGCACTGCATACTGCTCATAGGCGGTGACGAATACGAGATGCGCGCGACGTGCAATCGAGCGCGCCGCCTCGATGCCGTTCATGCCGGGCATGTGGACGTCCAGAAACACGATCTGCGGCGCATGCGTGTCGAAGAGCTCGACCGCCTCGCGCCCGTTGCGCGCCTCGGCGACGACGCTCAGTTCAGGCCACAGGCGCGCCAGATGCGCGCGCAAGTTCGCACGCAGCAGCGGCTCGTCATCGGCGATCAGTGCGGTCGCTGTACGCGTCACTTGTGCACCTCGGCGACGCGAAACTGGATCTCGGCGCGCATGCCATGGGGCTCGATCG
>JBDTSN010000383.1:0-3456 GCA_039931145.1 Burkholderiales bacterium
GGGCGGCAGGCGCGGCGCTACGGCGGCGGTGGTGCGGCGACACCCGGCGGCGTAATGACGTCGGCTCCCGCAGGGACCTGAAACTCGAAGGTCGTGGCGGGAATCTCGACGTTCCGCACGATGTCCGAGAACGTGAGCGTCGTCACGTTACCGAGCGGATCGGTCACCGAGGCTTCGACGATGTCGAAGCTCGCTCGGTCCACCCCGAATGCCAGCGCCCCGACGTCTTCACCGTTCTTGGCGGCGAGCCCGACGTAGAGCCGCGTCGCCGTACAGCCACGGACGTCGACGTGGGGCTCGAACTTGTCGGTGATGCGCCCGACGCCGAGAAGAAACGACACCGGCGTCGACGACACGAACGCCCCGGTGAAAGGAGCCTTCAGCACTTGCTGATCGTCGGGTTGGTATATCCAGAGCGTGGCACCGTCCGACACGATCTGCTGCGCGTGCGGTGCCGCGAAGTCCCACCGCATCTTGCCGGGCTTCTTGAACACGACCGTGCCTTCCGACTCGTCGCTCACGCCCAGCGAAGCGACCTTCATCTCTTGGCGAAACTTCGATTTGAAGGCGCCGGTCTCGTCGTAACGCGACTGGAGCTTGCGGACGATGGTCGCCGGATCGGGACAGTCACCCGCCGCCGTTTTCGGGGACGCAACCTTCGTTTCGGCGAGCCCCGGCGCGGAGCCGAGTGCGAAGGCGGCCATCACGCCCGCCCCTTCCAGCGGCGACGCCGCGAGCGCCGCCACCGCGAGCGCGCCGTAGAGCACGCCACACGGCATCGCGACCCAGGCGAGACCCATCAGCGTTGCGCGCTGCATGCCCTTGCTGCGGCGTGCGGCAAGCGGCCCCTGGACGGGCACGGCGCGCTTCAGGCCGAGGGCAGCTGCATCGACCCAGCGCGGCGTGCGGCCGGAAAACATCAACGCGAGGCCGAGCACGAGCACCGCCGATTGCAGCATTGTCCACAAGGGCCGCACGAAGGCGCTGCCCGCGGACCAGGTGGCGATGAGCGCGACTGCGCTTGCGGCCACCGCGCCGGCGACGATGTAGGCCGCCGCGCGCCCAACATGCCAGCCGGCGAGCGCGCGACCGCTCCTTTCGCCGCCGCAACGCCTTGCGATCGCCGCGCACGGCGCGCCGCACATCAATGCGCAATGCGGTGTGCTCGCCATGCCCATCAGCAAACCCGCCGCGATCAGCGATGTACTCATCTCCGGGCGCACGCGCCCAAACCCCCCGGCAAATTCAGATCACGCGGGAGTATCGCTCGCGAGCGCGGTCCGACTGCAGCGGCTGGTCGAAGACCATGGCCACCGCCCTGACGAAGTACCAGCCGATCGGCGTCAGTTGAACACCGTCGGCTTCGATCTCGACGAGACCCTCGCGCGCGAGATCGGCAAGCCGCTCGAGCTCGGGCTCGAACTGGCTGCGGAAGTCGACCAGGTGCGACAGCTCGATCGCCTCGTAGTCGATCCGGCCCTGGCACATCAGGCTCATGATGATCGCGCGGCGCACCAGGTCTTCTCGGCTCAAGGCGACACCGCGCACGACCGGCAGTTCGCCCGCCTTGAGCATGTCGTAGTACTCGGGCAGCGTCTTCGCATTCTGGCTGTAGGTGGCGCCGACCTTGCTGATCGCCGATACACCGAGCGCGATCAGATCGCAGTCCGGGTGCGTGCTGTAGCCCTGGAAATTGCGGTGCAGCCGGCCCTGGCGCTTGGCGACGGCGAGCGCATCCTCGGGCAGCGCAAAGTGGTCCATACCGATGTAGACATAGCCCTGCGACAGAAAGCCCGTGATCGAGCGCGAAAGCATCGAGACGCGATCGGCAGGCTTGGGCAACTGGTCCGAATCGATGCGCCGTTGTGGCTTGAAGCGCTGCGGCAGATGGGCGTACGCGTAGAGCGCGATGCGGTCGGGGCGCAGCGTCCCCATCTGCTCGACGGTGCGCGCAAGTGACTCGGGTGTCTGCAACGGCAGCCCATGGATCAGATCCGCGTTGATTGATTCGAAGCCGATCTCGCGCGACGCCTGCATCAGTTGCGCTACCTCTTCGTAAGGCTGCACCCGATGCACCGCCCGCTGCACCGCAGGGTTGAAGTCCTGCACACCGAAGCTCAGCCGGTTGAAGCCGAGCGCGAACAGATGCGCCAGGCGCTCCTTCGTGACCGTGCGCGGGTCGACCTCGATCGAACACTCCGCACCGTCCAGAAAAGTGAACGCACCGCGCAGCGAGCGCATCACGCGGTCGAGTTCGGCGTCCGACAGAAATGTCGGTGTCCCGCCGCCGAAGTGCAATTGCAGCAGCGGCTGACCGCGGCCGAGCGATTCGACCTGCAGCGCGAGTTCGTGCTCAAGCGCATCGAGGTACTCGGCCGCGCGCTCATGATGGCGCGTGATGACCTTGTTGCAGGCGCAGTAATAGCAGACCGATTCGCAAAACGGGATGTGCACATAGACCGAGAGCGGCGCGCGACCCCCGAAGGCACCGGCAGTCGAGCGTTGCGTCAACGCCTGACGGTATTGCTGCGGGCCGAAGGCCTCGACGAAACGGTCCGCCGTCGGATAGGAGGTATAGCGCGGCCCGCTCAGATCGAAGCGACGCAGCAATGCGTCGCTCGGCGCCCAAGCTGCGCCGGCTTTCGGGCTCGCAGGAAATCGTATCTTCGGCATGCGAGGACTTTGCCGATACAGCTTCTCGACGGGGTTGTCCTGCATCAAAAAACGTCTGTCGCACAGGCTCTCGCGGGGCCCGGCTTGAGATGGGTCATGCTGAGCGATACTTGAAGCTTCTCGATGTGCCGCAGACCGACCTGTTCGGAAGGAGCGCGGGACGATAAGAGTTCGAGGGTAAAGCATGAAGCTCGAAGCCATCAAAGTCGCCTGCTCAAGCTGCAGCATTCGCGAGCTGTGCCTGCCGGTGGGCTTGTCGGCGGAAGACATCGAACGCGTGGATGAGCTCGTCGGCTCGCGCCGCGCGCTCAAGCGCGGCGAAGCGCTGTTCCACGCCGGTGATCGCTTCGAATCGCTGTTCGCGGTGCGCACGGGGTTCTTCAAGACGCGCATCACATCCGAAGACGGGCGTGACCAGGTGACGGGATTTCAGATGGCCGGCGAATTGCTCGGCCTCGACGGCATCAGCGAAGACCGGCATTCGTGCGACGCGGTCGCGCTCGAAGACTCCCAAGTCTGCCTGATTCCGTACGGCCGGCTCGAGGAGCTGTCACAGGAAGTGACCCAGCTGCAACGCCAGTTCCACAAGGTGATGAGCCGCGAGATCGTTCGCGAACACGGCGTGATGCTTCTGCTCGGCGGCATGCGCGCCGAGGCGCGGCTTGCCGCCTTCGTGTTGAATCTGACGCAGCGTCTGCAGGCACGCGGCTTCTCGGCCACCTCGCTCGTGCTGCGCATGACGCGCGAGGAGATCGGCAGCTACCTCGGCCTCAAGCTCGAAAC
>JBDTSN010000384.1:0-3455 GCA_039931145.1 Burkholderiales bacterium
AAGCGGATCGTCGGTTTCGTCGCAATGCATGTCGACGCGCAGGCCGCGCTCGGCGGCGAGTTCGCACAGGAAGCGAACGCTCTCGGCGCCCGCATCAGAAGTGCGCTCGAAATGCGGGATGCCGCCAACGACGTCGACCCCCTTGTCGAGCGCCCGCTTCAGATTGGCAAGCGCATTCGGCGCGCGCAGCAAGCCGTCCTGCGGGAAAGCGACGAGTTGCAAGTCGAGATACGGCTTCACGCGTTCACGCACGTGCAGCAGTGCGTCGACCGCGAGCAGCCGGTCGTCGCAGACGTCGACGTGCGAGCGGATCGCGAGCAGGCCCTTGGCCACCGCCCAGTCGCAATAGGCAAGCGCCCGTTCGACGAGCGCCTCGTGGGTCAGGAGCGGCTTCAACTCGCCCCACAGCGCGATGCCTTCGAGCAGCGTGCCGCTGGTGTTCACGCGCGGCAGGCCGACGCTGAGCGTCGCGTCCATATGAAAGTGCGAATCGACGAACGGCGGGGTGAGCAGCAGGCCCTGTCCGTCGAGTTCGTTGATGCCCGCCGGCGCAGCGAGCGCCGGGCCGATCGCCGCGATGCGGCCGCCAAGCGCGAGCACGTCTTGTCCGCTGCGACCATCGGTTAGCGCGATGTTGCGTACGAGTAGATCGTCAGTGGTCACGCGCAGTGTCCTTTCAAGACCGACTGAAAACCCTCTGCGGCATGCAGTGACCGTAATCGAGGTGAGCCCAGGTGCGGCACGCCGCTACTCGTACACCTCGGCCTGCGGGTCGGTCGCCTCGAGCTCGTAGCTCGCGGCGACCATCGCCAGACGCGCAATCACGCCGTACATGTAGAAGCGGTTCGGCGCGCTCGCGCCCGGCTTCACGCCCGGTCGCGGCAGTTGCCCCGATTCGGCGAAGGCGAGCGGCACGTAGTGCGATCCGGGCGCGTTCAAATTCTCATCGGCGCCACGCTCGGCGTGCACGCGGTAGAAGCCACCGACGACGTAGCGGTCGATCATGTAGACGACCGGCTCGGCGACCGCATCGTTGATGCGCTCGTAGGTCGGCACGCCTTCCTGCAGGATCACCTCGCTGACCTCCAGGCCGTCCTTCAGGTGGCCCATCGTCTCGCGCGCCTTGCGGTCGAGTTCAGTCAGCTCCTTCGCGTCGTGCACCGTCATGATGCCCATGCCATAGGTGCCGGCGTCGGCCTTGACAACGACAAAGGGCCGCTCCTGGATGCCGTACTCCTTGTACTTGCGCCGGACCTTGCCGAGCAATGCGTCGACCTTGCTCGTCACGCAATCGGCGCCGCTGCCATCGGTGAAGTTCACTTCGCCGCAGTGCGCGAACATCGGATTGATCAGCCACGGGTCCATGCCGAGCAGCTTGGCAAACTTCTTCGCGATCTCCTCGTAGGCGTGGAAGTGATTCGACTTGCGACGCACGCCCCAGCCCGCGTGCAGCGGCGGCAACAGGTATTGCTCATGGAGATGTTCGAGCACCCGCGGCGTACCGGCCGACAAGTCGTTGTTGAGCAGGATCGTGCAGGGGTCGAACCCCTTCAGGCCGAGCCGCCCGCGCGTTCGAAGAAGCGGTTCGAGCACGAGCTGGCTGCCGTCGGGCAGCGCGAGCTGAGTTGGCGCCTTGACCGCTTCATCGAGCGTGCCCAGTCGCACGTTGAGGCCGGCCTGATGGAAGATGCGCACCAGGCACTGCAGGTTGCTCAGGTAGAAGGTGTTGCCCGTCCGGTTCTCCGGAATCAGCAGCAGGTTCTT
Organism: Burkholderiales bacterium; assembly: GCA_039931145.1. Taxonomy (GTDB): domain Bacteria; phylum Pseudomonadota; class Gammaproteobacteria; order Burkholderiales; family Burkholderiaceae_C; genus CAIKUF01. The sequence goes on from JBDTSN010000384.1 coordinate 1,765, forward strand.
CGCTTCGGGACAGATCTTCTCGATCGCCGCCATCGCCGCCTGTACCGCCAGCGGCAGCATCTCGGGCGTCAGGTTGTTGAAGCACGCCGGGTAGAGGTTGGTATCCACAGGCGCGAGCTTGAAGCCGGCGTTGCGCAGATCGACCGAGGTATAAAACGGCGGCGTGTGCTCCATCCACTCGAGGCGAAACCAGCGCTCGATCGCGGGCATCGACTCGAGAATGCGTTGCTCGAGCTCGTTGATGGGGCCGATGAGGGCGGTGATCAGGTGCGGGACCATTGGCGCGGCCGGGACGGCGAAGGAGCGGCAATTCTAGGCACGTGGGGGCGTTGTGGCCGCCTGCCAAGGGCGGATGAACGCTGTGGCACCAAATAAAAGGGCCGCCCGAAGGCAGCCCGTGGTGTGTCTTGTATGTCGTGTGCAAACTCAACTGCCGTAGGCAGTCTCGCCGTGCGAGGTGATGTCCAGCCCTTCCCGTTCGGCCTCTTCCGAGACCCGTAGGCCGACGGCCGAGTCGACGACCTTGTAGGCGATGAAGGCCACCACCGCCGACCAAACGATGGTGATCAGCACCGCTTCGGCCTGGATCAGCAACTGGCTGCCGATCGAGAAATCGGCCTTTCCGGTACCGCCCAGCCAGGGTGCAGTAAACACGGCGGTGAGGAGCGCGCCGAGGATGCCGCCGACGCCGTGCACGCCGAAGACGTCGAGCGAATCGTCGACGCCGAGCATGTGCTTCAGGCCGGTCACGCCCCAGAAACAGGCGAAGCCGGCGGCGGACCCGATGAGGATGCCTCCCATCGGCCCGACCGACCCGCACGCCGGCGTGATCGCGACCAGGCCGGCCACCGCGCCCGAGGCCGCACCGAGCATCGACGCCTTGCCGCGCGTCAGCGCTTCAGCAGCCGACCACGACAGCACCGCCGCTGCCGTCGCGAACAGCGTGTTGACGAAGGCGAGCGCGGCGCCGCTCGTCGCCTCGAGGTTGGAGCCGGCGTTGAAGCCGAACCAGCCGACCCAGAGCATCGCGGCGCCGACCATCGTCAGCGTCAGGCTGTGCGGCGCCATCGCTTCCCGGCCGTAGCCGATGCGCTTGCCGACGACGTACGCGCCGACCAGCCCGGCGACCCCGGCGTTGATGTGCACCACCGTGCCGCCGGCGAAGTCGAGTGCGCCTTTGGCGAGCAGATAGCCGCCCGGGCCCCAGACCATGTGCGCGATCGGCAGGTAGCTGAACGTGAACCACAGCACCGAGAACAGCAGCACGGCGGAGAACCTGATGCGTTCGGCGAACGAGCCGACGACGAGCGCGCAGGTGATCCCGGCGAACGTCGCCTGGAAGGCGATGAACACGTACTCGGGCAACTTTGCGGTGGGGGTGAAGGTGTCGGCGAGCGTGCTGACCGTGACGCCCGACAGGAATACCTTGCCCAGCCCGCCGATGATCAAACCCTCACCTCCGAACGCGAGGCTGTAGCCATAGAGCGCCCAAAGCACGCCGATCAGCGAGAACACGACCAGCACCTGCATCAGCACCGACAGCATGTTCTTGCTGCGCACCAGCCCACCATAGAACAGCGCGAGGCCGGGGACGGCCATGAAGACGACGAGCAGCGTGGCGGTCAACATCCAGGCGACGTCGCCCTTGTCGACGGTGGCAGCCGGGGCAGACGCGGCATCAGCCGCCGGTG
>JBDTSN010000385.1:0-3453 GCA_039931145.1 Burkholderiales bacterium
CTCGGCGAGAGTCGTCAGGGTGAGGCCGAGCAGGCGGCCCGGAACAACCTGGCCCAGTGCTGCGCGCCCAAGCGAGCTTCGATGTCGATGGTGCCTATTGGAAGTGCGGGCAGTGCGGCCGCTGGCGCTTGCAGCTTGGTGCGAGGAACGCGCGGCGGCAGCAGCTCAGGCTAAAGGCACCGATCAAAACTGTGGCCGTTCCAATTGCAGCCGGGGGCTCAAAAGACTATTTGGCGTCAGTGACGCACTTCTTGACGAAACTTGTCTTGGCGGCACCGGCGAGTTTCTTCTCGGCGGCTTTGGCTTCGCAGGAGGCGTTCGCCGACGATGGCGCCGCGTCGGCCGCGCCGGCATCCGCCTGGCACTTCTTGACGAAACTTGTCTTGGCCGCCCCGGCAAGCTTCTTCTCGTCTGCCTTCGCTTCGCACGACGACGAATCTGCCGTGGTGCCCGCATCTGCCTCGCATTTCTTCAGGAAGCTCGTCTTGGCCGCGCCGGCAAGCTTCTTCTGCACGGCCTGCGCCTCGCAGGTGTCGTTGGCGGCCAACGCCGGGAGGGCTGTAGCGGCAGCAAGGGCAAAGGCGAGGGCAGCGAAAAGCGTTTTCATCGTGAGGCTCCATGGGGTCGGGTGGCGGGAGCTACTTTGTCCCGGGCGGGCAATGCCGCGCAGCGCGTATTGGAGCATTCGCGCCGTTCGACGCACAAGCTGCCGTGATGCGGCGCAGCAACGCCCATGGCGGGTTAGGCGGGTCAGAGAATTCTTCGTGGATGCGCCAGCGTCTCGTGCGCTGCATGCAAGCGGCGCACCAGCACGCGGATGAAGGCTTCGTCGAACAAGTGGCGGCAACTCGGGCCGACTTGGGCGAGCGTTTCGGGCGTGAACGAGATCGTCGTCGCCGGTTTGCTTACGACGACATCGGCGCTGTGTACGCGCAGTTCCGCGCTCGGTGCGAGGTAGGCCATTTCGCCGACCGAGGTGCCTGCCCCGAGTTGCGCCACCTTCTGGCCGTCGCGAAAGACTTCCACTTCGCCCTGGGCGACGATGTGAAAGGTGCGCCCCTCCTCGCCCTTGCGGTAGAGCGCGTGGCCGTAGCTCAAGCGCTGCCAGCTCGCGCGGTGCACCACTTCCCAGAGCTCGACATCACCGAAGCTCGAAAAGAACTCCAGGCTGCGCAACAGCGTGAAGCGCTCGGAGTCGAGCACGCCCTGCAGTTGGCCGCGCGGCACTTCGCGGTTCGTGATCAGCGCCGAGAGCGCCTGCGAGAACTCATCCCAGTTTGCATGGCGGTCCTCGGGTCTCTTGGCGAGCGCGCGCAGGATGACGGCGTCCACACCAGCGCTGACGTTCGCGCGCAGCGCGCTCGGTGCGACCGGCGCCTGGTGGTAGATCTGATTCACGAGTGCGGCCTGCTCCTGCGCGCCGAACGGCGGCCGCCCGGCGATCAGGTGGTAGAGCACGGCGCCGAGCGAGTAGATGTCGGCGCGGCAATCGAGCGTGCTGCCGTCGAGTTGCTCGGGCGACATGTAGGCGAGCGAGCCGACGCGATAGACCTGCGTCACGTCCGATCGGGTGTTGAGCACGCTGCCGAAGTCGGTCACCTTGACTTCGGTGATGCTGCCCTCGCTCAGCGTAACGAGCAAGTTCGCCGGCTTCACGTCGCGGTGGATCAGGCCCTGGCGATAGACGTAGCTGAGCGCCATCGCGCACTTGAAGCCGAGCTCGACGATCAGCTCGAGCGACTGCAGGCGATCCGCGCGGCAATACGGCCGCAGCGTGCTGCCCTCGACGTACTCCATGACGATGTAGGGCTCGTGCGGATCCGCCACGGCGTCAAAGATCTGCACCACGTTCGGGTGCTCGAGACGGCCGACGAGGGCGGCCTCGGCGGCGAAGAAGCGCTCGTAATAGCGCCCGTCCGTGGCGTCGGCGAGGGCACTCGCGCGCACCCGCTTGACTGCCACGTCGCGGCCGAGGAAGTCGTCGTGGCCGAGGAAGACCTCGCTCGTCGCGCCCTCGCCGAGGCGGCGCAGGATGCGGTACTTGCCAATGCGTTCGGGCAGTGCGGGCAGGTCGGGCGGGGCGATGGAGGTGGATGTCATGTCGTGGGGTCGGCAAACACTTGCGGCGGTCACGCGCGCCTGGCCCGAGGCGATTCGGGGCGCCTCGGCGCGGCCATGATCCCACCGGGTGGCGCGCGGCGTTGCGACGAACAGCGCAGCATTTGCAGCCCAGTCCGAACCCCGCTTGCGAAGAGCGCACACCAAGAACAACGGCCAGCCAAACGTAGAATGCGCCGCATGGCCGACATCCCCTTTGCATGCAAGCCCCACTTGGGCAGGCGCCTGCGCGTTCGCTGATGCAGGCCATCAAACAGGCTCTACTGCAGGCACTCGGGCAGGCTCTCGCGGAACTCGCACCCGGCCGCGCGTTGACGCCGGCCTTCGAGTCGCCCAAGCAGGCCGCACACGGCGATCTGGCGTGCACCGCGGCGATGCAGCTCGCCAAGCCACTCAAGCGCAACCCGCGTGAACTGGCGCAGCAGCTCGTCGACGCGCTCGCGCGCCAGCCGGCCGTCGCGCAATGGGTCGACGCGATGGAGATCGCAGGCCCCGGCTTCATCAACCTGCGGCTCAAGGCGGCGGCAAAACAGGCGGTCGTCGCCGAGGTGCTCGCGGCCGGCGATCAGTACGGCCGCACCGAAGCGAAGGCGGGAGCGGCGGCGCGCAAGGTGATTGTCGAATACGTTTCCGCCAATCCGACCGGCCCGCTGCACACCGGCCACACGCGCCAGGCGGCGCTTGGCGACGCGATCTGCAACCTGCTCGAATGGCAGGGTTGGGACGTGACGCGCGAGTTCTACTACAACGACGCCGGCGCGCAGATCGCAACCCTTGCCGCTTCCGTCCAGGCGCGCCTGAAAGGCCTGAAACCGGGCGATGCGGGGTGGCCCGAGCCGGCCTACAACGGCGACTACATCGCCGATGTGGCGGCCGACTTCGCGGCGAAGAAATCGGTGCATGCCGACGACCGCGAATTCACCGCCTCCGGCGACGTGGGCGACCTCGACGGCATCCGCCAGTTCGCTGTCGCCTACTTGCGGCGCGAGCAGGACCTGGATCTGAAGGCGCTCGGCGTTCGCTTTGACAACTACTATCTCGAATCCAGCCTCTACACGAGTGGTCGCGTCGAGGACACGGTGCGCCGGCTGATTGCTTCGGGCAAGACCTATGAGGAAGGCGGCGCGCTCTGGCTGCGCACGACCGACTACGGCGACGACAAGGATCGCGTCATGCGCCGGTCGACGCCCGCCGGGAGCAACCCGGCGACCACTGAAGTCAGTGAATACACTTATTTCGTGGGTGACGTGGCCTACCACCTCAGCAAGTTCGAGCGAGGCTTCACGAAAGCGATCAACATCCAGGGCGGCGATCATCATGGCACCGTCGCGCGTG
>JBDTSN010000386.1:0-3452 GCA_039931145.1 Burkholderiales bacterium
GTAGTCATTGAATATTCAGTTTGAAAGGTGGTGGTGCAAATTGGCTCGCTGTCGCGTGGGCCACGTAGATCGCGTATGTCGCACAGCGAGGCACGCATCCGTTGACGGCCATCGGCAGCAAAGCGTTCGATTATAGCCGCGCTTGTACAGCATTGCCGACTCCACCGGCTCAGCCACCATGCCGGGGAGTCGGTACGAAGTTGTGGGTTCGCCACGCGGTCGCGTTTGTCATGACTGCATCGAAGTCGATCCCGGGGCGTTGGCGGCCGCTCGGCGTTTGAGCGAACGCGCACACGCTACAGCGCTGGCCCAGGCCCACTGGAAGTTGTAGCCGCCGAGCCAGCCGGTCACGTCGACCACCTCGCCGATGAAGTACAGGCCCGGCACACGGCGGCTCTGCATCGTCCGTGAGCTGAGTTCGCGGGTGTCAACGCCGCCGGCCGTCACTTCGGCCTTGCGCCAACCTTCGCTGCCGGATGGCGTCGGCTCCCAGCGCGCCAGGCCGTCGGCAAGGCGGGCGATGTCCTTGTCGCGCACTTCGGGGATCGGCGTGTCGGTGTTGAGGCCTTTCGCGCGCAGCCAAGTCTCTGCGAGGCGCTGCGGCAGACGTTGCGCCAGTTCGTTGCCGAAGCTGCGGCGCGACCTGGCCTTGGCCGAGACAAGCGCCGCCCGCAACTCGTCGGCGTCGGCGAGGGCGATGCGCAAGGACTGACCTTTGCGCCAGTAGCTCGATGCCTGCAACACTGCCGGGCCACTCAGACCACGGTGCGTGAAGAGCAGATCTTCGGTGAAGGTGCAGCGTGGCTTGACGCCCGCATCGATACGCACTTCGCAGGACAAGCCAGCGAGCGCGGCAAATGGCTGCCATTCTGACGTGGCGAAAGTCAGCGGCACGAGGGCAGGTCTTGGCTCGACGACGGCGTGATCGAACTGGCGCGCAAGCTGGTAGCCGAAGTCGCTCGCGCCGAGTTGCGGTATCGACAGGCCGCCGGTCGCGACGACGACCGCACCTGCACGCACCGGGCCACGCGTCGTATCGAGCGCCATCTCGTCGCCGCTCAGGCGGATTGCCTGCACCTCGCACGGCTGCCAGCGCACGACGCCACCGGCATCGCACTCGCGCAGCAGCATCTCGATCACCTGAGCGCTGCTTTCGTCGCAGAACAACTGGCCCTTGTGCTTTTCGTGCCAGCTGATCCGATGCCGGCGCAGAAGGACGATGAAGTCGTCTGGCGCGTAGCCTGCCAGGGCCGAGCGACAGAACGCGGGGTTGTCCGACAAGAAGTTGGCGGGCGTCGTCTCGCGGTTCGTGAAGTTGCAGCGTCCGCCGCCGGAGATGCGGATCTTCTCGGCAACTTTTGTCGCGTGATCGATCAGCAGCACCCTCAAGCCCCGCTGCCCTGCCATGCCGGCGCACATCAGCCCGCCGGCGCCGGCACCGATGACGACGGCGTCGAACTCAGCCGCCATGCGACGCCGCCACTGCGACGACGCGCCGCGTCGGAATCGGGATCGCGCGGCGGTCGATGCGGTTTTGTCCGCTGCGGGGGCGTTCAAGTATGCATTTGTTCATAGGGAGGAATTTGACCGACCGCTATCATCAACTTAGGGGGAGCGTACCCCCAGCTTTGAGGACTCACTTGAATTGTTGCTGCGGCGCGGTCAATATCGCGCGTGTGGTTTGCCGCTCGCGTGCAAAGCGTCCGTCACCGGATCGGGCGCTCGCTGCAGTACCGCGACGCTTGGGAAATGATTGTCATGAAGCCATCGGAGTTACTTGAGCCGACAGGTGCGCCCGCTGGCGCGGGGCGGCTCGCTGCCGCCTTGGGGCTGGCGCAGACGGCGCTGTGCGACGCGCTGCTCGGCTTTGTCGAGCACACGGATGCAATGTTTGCGGTGAAGGAGATCGCTGGCGGCAACTACGTGCTTGTCAACGCCCGCATGGCTGACCTTCTGGGGCGGCCGGCACAGGAGATTTCGGGGCTTACAGACGCCGATCTGATGGAGTCGGGACAATGGACGGCGCTGCGCGCGGCCGATCAGTCGGCCGCCGCGCAGGAAGGCGTGCAGATCAGCGAACACCGCATCGAGCGTGCCGGAGAGCGGCGTGAATTCAGCGTCTATCGGCGTGCTCTCGCGCCGGCCGACGGCGGCGCGCCGCGCTATCTGTGCAGCATCTGGAGCGAGCTGACGGCCGCGCGTCAGAAGGATGCGCAGTTGCAGCGTGCGCTTCAACAGATCGAAACGCAACAACGCGAAGGCGAGGCCCAGCGCCGCGCGACAGTCGATGGCGATTTGCGCGACACCGCGACGGGCCTGTACCAGCGCGTGCATTTCGAGGACCAGCTTCGTCGCGAAGTGGATTTGTCGTCTCGCGAGCATCGCGAATTCGCCCTCGTTTCGATCACGCTCGATCCGCTATCCGAGAAGGCTGTTGCACTCGGTCCCGCAGCGCGCGCAAGGGTGCTTGAGGCGCTCGGCCGCCTGCTGCGCAGCAACACGCGGGCAATGGATGCGTCGTGTCGCGTCGATGACGATCACTTCGCGGTGCTCTTGTCGGGTGTCGGCCTGGCGACGGCGCACTCGCGCATGGAGGGCTTGCGCCGCCAGTGCGCGACGCAGATCGTGATGCTCGACGGCGAGGAACTCGGCTTCACCGTCTCGATGGGCGTGTCGAGCTTTCCGCACACTGCGCACACACAGGATGAGTTGTTAAGCGCCTCCGCAACCGCGCTTGCCGAAGCCAATCGCCGCGGCGGCAATCACGTCACGCTGGCGAGTATCCGTTTCGAGTCGGACTGAAGGCGCAGCCGCGGGACTCGCGCCATTTGCGTCATCGCCGCGCGGCGGCCGGGTGCGAATCGGGGCGAATCAGGTCGAGTGGGATCAGGCCGCGCGGCCCCACAAACGCTCGCAGATGTAGCGCCACTCGGTCCCCGTCACGGGTGTGATCGAGAGCCGGTTGCCGCGCTGCAGGACGCGCATCGTCGCCAGCTTCGGCTCGGAACGCAATTCGGCCAGTTCGATCAGGCGTTCGCGTGCGCGAAGTTTGACGTCGACATTCATCCAGCGTGGCGCGTCTCGCGTCGATTTCGGATCGAAGTAGGGGCTCTTCGGATCGAATTGCGTTGCATCCGGGTAGGCAACGCTCACGACCTCGGCGAGACCGGCGATACCCGGTTGTGGGCAACTCGAATGGTAGAAGAGCACGCCGTCGCCGATGTGCATCTCGTCGCGCATGAAGTTGCGCGCCTGGTAGTTGCGCACCCCGAACCACGCCACAGTCTGCGCCTTCGCGCGCGCCAGATCGTCGATCGAGACCTCCGACGGCTCGCTCTTCATCACCCAGTACTGTCGCGCCATGGCCATGCTGGGCAAGTGAGGGTGTCCGTCGCGAACCGGGAGCCGCATTCCTGAACCCAGGGTCCAGGTGGGCGAGGTCAGTCCGGCAT
>JBDTSN010000387.1:0-3444 GCA_039931145.1 Burkholderiales bacterium
CAGGTCGAGCGACTGGATCGTGTTCGTGCCCTCGTAGATCATGTTGATGCGCGAATCGCGAACGAACTGCTCCACCCCCGTCTCGCGGATGTAGCCATGGCCGCCGAAGACCTGCAGGCAGTGCGAGGTCGAGATCCACGCGTTGTCGGTCAGGAAGGCCTTGACGATCGGCGTGACGAGGGCGACGAGGTCGGCGCAATCGGTGCGTACTTCGTCGTCGTCGCTGCCGAGCTCCTTGTCGATCTGCAACGTCGTCCACATCGCAAGCGCGCGGCCGCCCTCGGCATAGGCGCGCGCGGTGAGCAGCATCTTGCGCACGTCGGGATGGACGATGATCGGATCGGCCGGCTGATCGGGCGCCTTCGGGCCGGTCAGGCTGCGCATCTGGATGCGCTCCCTCGCGTACGCCGCCGCGTGCTGGTACGCAACTTCGGTGAGGCCGAGCCCCTGCATGCCGACGCCGATGCGCGCCGCGTTCATCATGACGAACATGGCAGCCAGCCCCTTGTTCGGCGCGCCGACCATGAAGCCGCTCGCGCCATCCAGGCTGAGTTGCGCCGTCGCGTTGCCGTGGATGCCCATCTTCTCTTCGAGCCCGGTGCAGAAAATCGGGTTGCGCGCGCCGAGCGAGCCGTCCGCGTTGACGAGGAACTTCGGCACGACGAAGAGCGAGATGCCCTTCGAGCCGGCCGGCGCATCGGGCAGCCGCGCGAGCACGAGGTGAATGATGTTCTCGGCAAAATCGTGCTCGCCGGCACTGATGAAGATCTTGCTGCCAGTGAGCCGGTGGCTGCCGTCGCTCTGCGGTTCGGCCTTGGTGCGCAGCATGCCGAGGTCGGTGCCGCACTGGGCCTCGGTCAGGCACATCGTGCCGGTCCACTGGCCGCTGACGAGCTTGGGCAGGTAAAGCGCCTTTTGCTCGTCCGAGCCATGCTCGCGCAGCAACTCGTATGCGCCGTGCGTCAGGCCCGGATACATCGTCCAGGCCTGGTTCGCCGAGTTGAGCATCTCGTTGAAGCACTGATTCACGACCAGCGGCAGACCCTGACCGCCGAACTTCACGTCCGCCGAGAGCGACGGCCAACCGCCTTCGACGAAAGTCGCAAAAGCCTCCTTGAAACCCTTGGGCGTGCGCACCTCGTGGGTCTCGACATCGAGCTTGCAGCCTTCGGCGTCGCCGCTCGCGTTGAGCGGCGCGATCACCTCGGCGGCGAACTTGCCGCCTTCTTCGAGCACCGCATTGATCGTGTCGGCGTCGATCTCGGTGTACGCGGGCAACGCCTTCAACTCGGTGGTGACGTCGAGCAACTCGTGCATCACGAAGTGCATGTCGCGCAGCGGCGGGGTGTATTGGGCCATGTCGGAACTCCTTGGATAGCGTTGATTTCAGCGGCGCGCGCTGCGTGCGCGGGCCGGGGTCGAACGGGAGGTGGCGGCGCCGCGATCTCGGACAGCACCCACGGATGCGCCGACGATGCGATCGAAGCCGGCCCGCGCCCGGTCCACCGAACCGGGCAGGCGCAGGAAACGCGCGTCGTGGTGCAGCGCGAGGATCAGGCCGTGCGTCTCGAACAGCATCTGCATCGCGTCGATATCGGCGCGCAGATGGCCCTCTTCAATCGCCTGTGCAATCGAACGCTCGAGCGCCGATTGCCAAGCCTTCACCATGTCGAGCAGCGCATCGCGCACCGGGCCCGGCCGGTCGTCGAACTCGACTGCGCCGCTGATATAAATGCAGCCCGAATCCATCTCGACCGTCACGCGGCGCACCCAGCGGTCGAACATCGCACGCAGCCGCGGCAGGCCGCGCGGCTCGCGCAGCGCGGGAGAGAAGACCTCCTGCTCGAACTTCGCGTGGTATTCGCGGATGACGGAGATCTGCAACTCCTCGCGCGAGCCGAAGTGGGCGAAGACGCCCGACTTGCTCATGCCCGTCACTTCCGCGAGCGCGCCGATCGACAAGCCCTCGAGCCCCATGTGCGACGCGAGTGCGAGGGCAGCGTCGAGGATCGCGGCACGCGTCTGCTGGCCCTTGTGCAACTGGCGTTGCGGAGCAGCGGTCTCGTCGCGGGTCTGCGGGTCGGAAAGCTGGGTCACGGTGTCGGTGTGTGTCTGCTTGCGATTGCAACAAAATGAACGAACGATCGTGCTATTTTGCAGGATTTGGGCCGCAACGGCACTGAGCGGGCTCAATCTTTCTAGGCAGGATTGCCTAGAACCCGCTCGCGCTTGGCCTTGCGCAGGCCGCGACGTTGTCGTCGCGCACTGTCCCGCGCGCGATGAATGTGCAACGTACCATTGCGACGCGAGGTCAAACGCATCAAGGAATCTGGATGAAAGGACTCAGATGAATCGGATCGCCGTTGTCGGTATCGGCGCCGTTGGCGCATACGTCGCGGCGCGCCTTGCGCTCGCCGGCGCATCGCCGCGTGCATTGGCGCGCGGCGCGACGCTCGCCGCACTGCGTGAGCGCGGGCTGACCCTGCGCATGGGTGGCAAGACGCAGCAGATCGCGATCGAGGCGACCGGCGACGCGCACGCGCTTGGCGAGCAGGATCTCGTCATCGTCGCCGTCAAGGCGCAGGCGCTCGCCGCGCTCGCGCCGACACTCGCGCCGCTCATCGGCAAGCACACCCTGGTGCTGCCGGCGATGAACGGCGTGCCGTGGTGGTTTCTGCAAACGCCTTCGATGGCGGCGCGCCTCAAAGGCGATGCCGGGCAGCTCGCGAGCGTCGACGCCAATGGTGCGATCGCCGCTGCGCTGCCGCTGCCGCAGGTGCTCGGCTGCGTCGTCCACTTCACCTGCAGCAGCCCGGCGCCAGGCGTTGCACTGCACGGCTTCGGCGAGCGCTTGATCGTCGGCGAACCGGCGGGTGGCGCTTCGGCACGTTGCGACACGGTCGCCGAAATGTTGCGCGGCGCCGGTTTCACGGTCGAGGCGAGTGATGACATCCGGCGCGACATCTGGTTCAAGCTGTGGGGCAACATGACGACGAACCCGATCTCGGCGCTCACCGGCGCCACGGTCGATCGCATCCTCGACGATCCCCAGGTGCACGACTTCATGCTGCAGGCGATGGTCGAGGCGCGCGAAATCGGTGCGCGAATCGGCTGCCCGATCGAGCAGTCTGGCGAAGATCGCATGATCATCACGCGCTCGCTCGGCGCGTTCAAGACCTCGATGCTGCAGGACGCCGAGGCCGGCCGCGCGCTCGACATCGACGCCCTCGTCGGCGCGGTGCACGAAATCGGCGCGCGCGTCGGCGTCGCGACACCGGCGATCAGCGCGTTGCTCGGCCTGACGCGGCTGATGGCGCGCGGGCGCGGGCTCTATCCATCTTGAGACAGCCGGCGCTGACCCCGATTGAGAGTGCCTGAGTGAACTGATGCGCCACGTTGAGGTTCACGCCCAGGCTGTTCCAGCCCGCCTTGCCGCCGCCGTCC
>JBDTSN010000388.1:0-3440 GCA_039931145.1 Burkholderiales bacterium
GCTTGCCGAACAGGATCTCGCCGATCTGCTTCGGGCTGCCGAGGTTGAACGGCTGCCCGGCAAGCGCATGCGCCTCGGCTTCGAGCGCGAGCATGCGCTCGGCCAACTCGCGGCTCTGCGTCGCGAGGAGCTGCGTGTCGATCAGCACGCCGTTTCGCTCGATGCGCGCGAGCACGCGCGAGGTCGGGATCTCCAACTGCTCGTAGACGTAACGCAGACCAGGTTCGGCCTCGATTTGCGGCCACAACGTGCGGTGCACGTCGAGGCACATCTCGCTGTCCTCGCCCGAATAGCGCGCCGCGCGCTCGATGTCGACTTGCCCGAACGAGATCTGGTGCACGCCCTTGCCGCACAGGTCTTCGTAACTCAGACCGCTGCGATTCAAGTGCCGCAGCGCCAGGCTTTCCAGGCTGTGCGGCTTGTGCGCCTCGAGCACGTAGCTCTCGAGCATCGTGTCGTGCACGTAGCCATGGACGCCGATGCCGGCATTCTCGAGGACGTGTGTGTCGTACTTGACGTTCTGGCCGAGCTTCAGCTTCGCCGCGTCTTCGAGCCAAGGCTTCAGACGCTTCAGCACTTCATCCACCGGCAACTGCTCGGGCGCGCCAGCGTAGGTATGGCGCAGCGGAATGTAGGCCGCCTCGCCAGGCGCGACGGCCAGCGAGATGCCGACCAGTTGCGCGCGCATCGCGTCGAGCGAATCGGTCTCGGTGTCGAGCGCGGTGAGCGGCGCCTTGACGATACGCTCGACCCACGCGTCGAGTGCGTCGAGCGTCAGCACGGTCTCGTAGCGCAGCTCGGACGGTGCCGCAGCAATCGGCGGCGCGGCAATGGCGGGCGGATCGCCGACCGGCGCTTCGCGTTGCGCTGTAGCTCCTGCCTTCGTTTCGTTCACCGCAGTGCCACTGGCGTCCGCGGCGAGCAGCTCGCGCCGAAATGTCTTCAAACCGTAGCGGTCGAAGAACGCCGCCAGTCCCTCGCGATCGAGCGGATTGAACTGCAAACCATCGAGTGCCGGCCAGCCGGGCACATGGCCGGCGAGGTCGCAATCGGTGGCGATGGTGACGAGCCGCTCGGCCTGCGGCAGCCACGGCAGCGCCTTGCGCAGGTTCTCGCCGACGGCGCCCTTGATATCCCCGGCGGCAGCGATCACGCCGGCAAGCGAGCCGTGTTCGGTAAGCCACTTCACGGCCGTTTTCGGCCCCACCTTGTCGACACCGGGCACGTTGTCGACGCTGTCGCCGACGAGCGTCAGGTAGTCGACGATCCGCTCCGGCGGCACGCCGAACTTCTCCTGCACACCGGCAATGTCGAGCCGCTCGTTGCTCATCGTGTTGATAAGTGTGACGTTGGCGTCGACGAGCTGCGCCAGGTCCTTGTCGCCGGTCGAAACGACAACGCGGTGGCCGCTCGCCGCCGCCGCGCGGGCAAGCGTGCCGATCGCGTCGTCGGCCTCGATACCAGGCACTTCCAGGACAGGCCAGCCGAGCAGGCGCACCACCTCGTGGATCGGCGCGATCTGCTGCACCAGCGGCTCGGGCATCGGCGAACGGTTCGCCTTGTATTCGGCGTACCAGTCGTCGCGGAAGGTCGGCCCCTTGGCGTCGAACACGCAGGCCGCGTGCTCGGCCGGAAACTGCTCGCGCAACCGCTTCATCATTGCAACGAAACCGTGCAGCGCGCCAGTCGGCACACCGCCCGGGCCGCTGAGATTGGGCAGCGCGTGGTACGCGCGATACAGGTAGCTCGACCCATCGACGAGCAGCATCGTCTTCTCGCTCATGCGGCGATTGTGGCGGAACGTTGCGCTCTCCGCGCCGCCCACCGCTGGCGTCGGCGCGCATTCGGGGCCACACTTCGCGACGTTTTTGAATCACCCCCGATAACGCCATGACCGAGCCTGGATTCCAGCGTCGCGCCCTGCTCTTCGCGCTCAGCCTGCTGTGCCTGCCGCCAGTGCGTGCCACAGACACATCGGCGCCCGAGCTGATGCTGGCCAAGGTCTACCGCGGCGAGGTCGTTCTCGCCGACTACTGGGTGAGCGAGAAGTACGACGGCGTGCGCGGCTACTGGGACGGCAGCCAGTTGCTGACGCGCGGTGGCCGGCGCATCGCAGCGCCCGCCTGGTTCACCGCCGGCTGGCCAGCGGTGCCGCTCGACGGCGAGCTTTGGGCCGGGCGCGGGCGATTTGAGAAGGCGCAATCGACGGTGGCGCGCGAGTCGCCGGACGACACGGCGTGGCGCGGCATGCGCTACATGGTGTTCGATCTGCCGGCGCACCCCGGCAGCTTCGACGAGCGCCTGACTGCGCTCGACAAGCTCATCGGCTCGCTCGATATTGCCTGGCTACGGGCCGTAGCGCAGCGCAAGATCGCCGACCGCGCCGCACTGCTCGCTCTGATGAAGCAAACCGTGAGGGCCGGCGGCGAAGGGCTGATGCTGCATCGCGGCGCTTCGCTCTATCGCGGCGTACGCAGCGACGATCTGCTCAAGCTCAAGCCGTACGAGGATGCCGAGGCGATCGTCGTCGCCCACCTGCCGGGACGGGGCAAGTTCGCGGGCATGCTGGGCGCCCTCGTCGTGCAGACTCCCGCCGGCGTGCGCTTCAACCTCGGCACCGGATTCAGCGACGCCCAGCGGCGCGATCCGCCCCCGGTCGGCAGCACAGTCACCTACCGCTACGTCGCGCTCAATGCGAGTGGCGTGCCGCGCCACGCGCGCTTTCTGCGCGTGCGCCGTGAGTAGGGGCACTGTCGCCCCGGAACACGCTGGGCTCAGGCGACTCTACATACAATGCAAATCATGAAGTCCGCACCCTTTCGCCTCCTCGGCCTTTGCTTGTGCCCGTTCGCAGTCTGGGCTGCGGAGCCGGCGCCAGTGCTGGCGGTGGTGCCCGCAGTGACGCCATCAGCAGCGCCTGTTCCAACCCCTGCCGCCGCGCCGGCCCCGGCGGCGTCTGGCCCGGCTCCGGCAGCACCGCTCGTACCGGGTGCGGACGTTGCCGGACGCGAGCCGATCGAGCCCAACGTGCAGCACATCGTGACCGAGGGTGAAAACACGCGCGTCGAGGAGTTGCGCGTGCGCGGCCAGACACAAAGCATCACCGTCAAGAACAAGGACGCCCCCACCTACGAGATCGTGATCGGTGATGGTTCGCGCGACTTGTCGAGCAGCGGCGGCGCGCAGAAAGGCGCCGCGGGTCAACGGGTGTGGCGCCTGCTTTCGTTCTGACGGTGTAATGGCCGTCTACACCGAAGTGACGCGCGAAGCGGCGCAGGCGCTGCTCGTGCGCCTGAATCTGGGCACGCTGCAAGCCTTCGAGCCATGCCAAGGCGGCATCGAGAACACCAACTATTTCTGTGACGCCGACAGCGGGCGCTATGTGCTCACGCTTTTCGAGCGACTCGGCTTCGACGAGCTGCCCTACTACCTTCATCTGA
>JBDTSN010000389.1:0-3436 GCA_039931145.1 Burkholderiales bacterium
CATTCTCGACACCCAGTTTGCGGAACAGCAAACGGCGGTCTTCGAGGACGATCTGCGCCGGTCGCGGCCGGTCAGCCTGGCCGAGTGGCGCGATCGGCCCTGGCACGAGAAAGCGCTCGAGCAGATCAGCTCCTGGCTTGGCGCGCAGTTGTGAGGCGGAGAAGAAGTTGGCTGGATCGTCTGCCGACGGTTGGAAATTCGGACTGCGAGCGGGTTCTGTTGCGATAAACCGCAGTCCTATCGCCTGAAATCAGACTATCCGCCTGGAGGCACGACGATGGTATCGAGCACGTCTCCCGCCCGCGTCACACTTTGCGGCTTCGGGGCCGGCTTCGCTGCCACTTTGCTCGTCCATCACGGACTGACTGGCTACATCAAGCGATCAAGGCGCCGTGCTCGTCAGGCGCAGTGTCGCTCGTAGCGGGTTGTGGTCCGACGACGTAACGGGCGGTGCCTCCGCGTGCACAACCTCGAAGCCGCGTATGAAGATGAAATCGACTTGGTGCCCGAGGAAACGGCTACGTGTGTCGTCGGAGGGCAGGACGGGAACGAGCCCGAGCCGCTGCATCGTATCGTGCACGGCGGCCAGCCGGTCCGAATTCCAAGTATTGAAGTCGCCACCGACGATCACCGGCCCGTGATGGCTGACAAGTTCGTGCTCGAGGGCCTCGAGTTGTGCGCGGTATGCGCCCAGCCCGAGCGCAAAGTTGATCGAATGCAGGTTCGCGACGGCGAGCGTTTCGTCGTTGCCGCGATCCAGGGCGTAGCGTGCAATCAGCGTCGCCTTCGGCAACTGCAACAGAGGCTCGAAGGCGCGCTGCACGCACGCACTCGCCGCGGGCACGCGGGCCGCGCTAAGCACCCCCATCTCGCTGCCGTCGAGTGCGAACGCGCCTGCGAGGAGCCAGTCGAATCCGGCGCCGGCGAGCACGCGCTGCAAATCTGCGGTCAGCACAGCTTCCTGAATCAGCAGCAGGTCGCTTGTGGCCGCGAAATGTGCGAGGTCGGCGTGCCAGCCTGCCTCGGCGCCCTTGTGCAGGTTCCAGCTCAGGACGCGCAGTTCGGGGCCACGCAGTGCAGCGGCGTCGACAATGGTTGTCGCGCCCGAGCAGGGTCGCGGACTGCCAAGCAGCGCGCCGTCGGTACCGGTGATGAAGACTTGCTGCACCGACGGGACAGTGGCGCAGCCGGCCGCCACGCCGACCAGTGCCGCGAGAAGCGCGGCGCACAATAGGCGCTCGGGCCGCAAGGCGACTCCTCGGGTGGTGCGAGATAGCATTGCACCGCCGCGCCTAGCGGCACAGGAGCTGCCCATGCGACGATGGCCGATGATGTCGATAACGTCCCTGTTGGCTTGGTTGTGGGCTGCGGTTGCATTAGCAGGCCCGCCCGCGGCGCCGGTAAAAGATGAGATCGACGGCTTGCTGGCACGCCTCGAAGCGTCGGGCTGCGACGTCCAGCGCAACGGCACTTGGCACAACGCCGCCGAAGCGAAGGTGCACATGCTTACCAAGCTTGAGTACATCGAGCGCATGAGCACTTTGAAGAGCGCCGAACAATTCATCGATCTCGCCGCATCGACGAGCAGCTTGTCGGGCAAGCCCTACATGATTCGCTGTGCGGGCGTTCCGCCGGTGGAGAGCCGTTCATGGATGCTGGCGCAACTGGAAGCCCTGCGCGCGGCTGCGAATCCTAAGCGTCCACAGTAGCCGGCATCCGGTGCCGCCTCATGGCTTGGGAATGCGCACTGTCTTGCTGATCATCAGGCTTCCCGACAGTGCAAACAACAGCGCGAGTGTATGCAACTCCCACGGGCCGAGATTTCGGACGCCGCCGGGCAGCGCCGCGCCAAGTTTGCCGAGCCACGCGATGAGTGCAAACACGGCGGTCAAGAGCACGCTGGTCGGGATTGGCGTGCCTTCGAAGTAGCTCACCTTGCCTTCCTCTCCGGCGAGGCTTTCGGCGGTTACGTTGTAGCGTGCCAGTCGGCTCACGCCGCAGCAAACGAAGTAGATCAGCAGCACGGCGTCCCAGCCGCCCCGCAGGCCCGCGGCATAGGCAAGCGCCACTGGAGCGACGCCGAACGAAATCACGTCGGCGAGCGAGTCGAGTTCGCGACCTAGCGCCGAATGCTGTTGGCGCCAACGTGCGATCCGTCCGTCGAGCGCGTCGAACACGAAGGCCAGTGGTGCCATCGCTACCGACCAGAAAAAGTCCGCGAGATCGCCGCTAGCCACGTATCGCATCGCGAGCAGTACGGCCGCTGTTCCGCAAGCAGCGTTACCGAGCGTGAAGAAGTCCGCGAGGTGAAAGTCGCGGATCATCGAAAAATGCCGCTGCGGAATTTGGTGCCTGGACATGTGCGTCTCGACGGGTTGGGATGGGAAAACTTACGGGCGAGATCTTCAGTGTTTCGCTCGCTTTCGTTCGCGTTGAGACAAGCGGTTGCGCATCTGCGGGCTCGTCGTCCCATGGTGAAACACGGGACCGTTCATAACGACTGGCTCATGCGGGTGTATCGATTGTGAACATCGATGCGCGCGCGGCCGTAGGCGAATTCCGTGACTGGCAGATACCTCATTAAGGAGTGGTGCGAGAAACCTATGTTGCTCGCCGCAGAACGTCACCACGAGGCACGGACGCTGAGTGAAAGCTCAACGTTCGCGTCGAAGTTTGGGGCAGATAACGGGGGAAAGGGGTAGCGGAAACCGCCGAATCGCGATAGCGCATATCGGCCATTTACCGGCAACGCAAATGACCCGCGCCATTTCGGCGCGAGTCAACGTACGCTGTAAACGTCCTTGCGCTCAGGCCTTGTCGATCTGGTCCTTCACTGCTTCCTTGGCATCGCCATAGTTCTTCTGCACCTTGCCTTCGACCTGTTTATGCATGCCCTTGACTTGCTGTTCCGGGCTATCGATCAATTCGCCAGTCTTTTCTTGTACCTTGCCGGCGGCGTCCTTGAGGGCACCCTTGACTTGATCCTTGTTCATGCTGTTCTCTCCTTTTCATTCCATTGTTTGCATTCGAGGTTCGAGTAATCATTTACCGAACCACAAAACGATTGGGCGCCAGACGCGATTCGTACGGTGCAGTCCCGCAGCGCGACTGTTTGTAAGACGTGGCCTACGACGACATTTGCAACCAAAGCGATTCAAGAGACTAGACGTGGCCGTGTCCCAGCGGATCGTGTAAATTCGTCGCCCCCGAGGAAGCTGCGATACGCGACTCCAAGTTCAATCCATTCAGACAGCGTGCAGGGTCTTCTAGTCCAGGCGCAAGGCAGTCAGAGCGCCGACACTGCGCCGGCAATCATCGCGATCCAGCAGCTACTGGTGAGCCGTACGGTATGAGACGCGTTGTCGTCTGCAACTTCTGCGAGAACTGTCATGAGCGCATAGCGCGTTCGGGTAGGGCGTGGAACAAAGTCGATGAG
>JBDTSN010000390.1:0-3436 GCA_039931145.1 Burkholderiales bacterium
GATCCGGAGGGGCACATTTGGAACTTTGGGACGTACGATCCGTGGGCCGGCTGCCATTAGCTGTCCGCGCGAGGATTATCGAGCTTCCACCAACAAGGATCGACCGTCCAAGTTGCCCGGCGGCTGACGCTTGCGCGTAGAGGGCAAGGTAGGACGCCGCTGCGCTGTCCCAAGAGAAGTTTTGCCCCATCGCGCGCTGCATGATCGTTCGCCACACCTCGGGGGTGCGATACACACCGGCTGCGCGCATCACCGCATCGGCAAGCGCAACCGGCGTTGCCTCATCGAAGACGAAGCCGGTGGCGCGCGCCGCGTCGCCGGCATCGACCACCGTATCGGCGAGCCCGCCGACGCGCCGCACGAGCGGCAGCGTGCCGTAGCGCAGGCCGTACATCTGCGTCAGCCCGCAGGGCTCGAAGCGCGACGGCACGAGAATCACATCCGCGCCGGCGATCAGGCGATGCGCAAGCGCTTCGTCATAGCCAATGTGTGCGACAACACGCCCCGGATGCGCGCGCGCGGCGGCTTGCAGCGCCTCTTCCAAGGCTTGCTCGCCGCTGCCCAGCACGAGCAGCTGCGCGCCCGAGCGCAGCAGCGCGGGTAATGCGCCGAGCAAGAGGTCGACGCCTTTTTGCGCCGTGAGGCGGCTCACGATGCCGAACAGCGGCGCTTCGGCGCGCGGCGCCAGCCCCACTTCGCACTGCAGCGCGCGCTTGCATTGCGCCTTGCCATCGAGCGACTCGGCGTCGTAGTTCGCGGCCAGCGCGGCGTCATGACGCGGATTCCAGACCTCGCCGTCGACCCCGTTCAGGATGCCGCTCACGTCGGCGCCGCGGTCGCGAATCACACCGTCGAGGCCGAAGCCGAACTCGGGCGTTGCGATCTCACGCGCGTAAGTCGGGCTCACCGTCGTCACGCGCTGGGCGAATTTGAGCCCGGCTTTCATCAAGGCCAACTGGCCGTGAAACTCTAATGCGGTGGCCGCCATGAAGCTCGCCGGCAAGCCGAGCAACGAGAAATCGGCGAGCGCAAAGTGGCCCTGGAAAGCGAGGTTGTGCACTGTGAACACGGAAGCGCACGCGGCGGGCGGATGCGCCGCCATGTACGCACAGGCAAGGGCCGCGTGCCAGTCGTGCGCATGCAGCACATCGGGCGCCCACGCAGCGTCGAGTTCACCCGCTGCAAGATGCGCCCCGACCCAACCGAGCAAGGCGAAGCGCTGCAGGTTATCCGGCCATTCGGCGCCGCTTTCGTCCTGATACGGCCCGCCGCCGCGCCGGTAGAGATAGGGCGCATCGATCACATAGGTCGGCACATGCGTGGACGGCAGCTGGCCGCAGCGCAGCGTGACGCGCGCCGCGCCGAACACCGGGCCGATCTCGCAGATCGTGCGCTGATGCGCCACCGCGTCCGTGATCGCCGGCAGCCCCGGCAGCAACAGGCGCACGTCAGCGCCGGCCCGCGCAAGCGCTGGCGGCAGCGCTGCGACGACGTCGGCGAGGCCACCGGTCTTGACGAGCGGGAAGACTTCCGCCGCGACATGCAGCACCTTCAGCGGCGCCGCTGCCCTGCCCGGGTTGAGCTTCAAGCCAGCTTGGCGAGCATCGCCCGCGTAACGAGCGTGATGCCGTGCTCGCTGCGGTTGAAGCGCCGTGCATCCTCGGCCGCGTCTTCGCCGATCACGAGGCCGTCGGGGATCACGCATCCGCGGTCGACAATGACGCGCATAAGCCGTGCGCGGCGACCGACCTGCACGTCGGGCAGCAGCACCGACCAGTTGACGCTCGCGTACGAATGCACGCGCACACTCGAGAACAACACCGAGCGAAACACGGCGCCGGAGACGATGCAGCCACCCGACACCAGCGATTCGATCGCCAGGCCGCGCCGATCGTCCATGTTGTGGACGAACTTGGCCGGCGGCAGTTGCTGCTGGTAGGTCCAGATCGGCCAGCGCTTGTCGTAGAGGTCGAGCAGCGGCACGGTGGCGGTGAGGTCGATATTGGCGTCCCAGTAGGCGTCGATCGTGCCGACATCGCGCCAGTAGGGATCCTGCTCGGGTTGCGAGCTGACACAGCTCAGCGTAAACGGATGCGCCGTCGCGCAGCCATTGCGCACCGTGTGCGGAATGATGTCGCGGCCGAAATCGTGCGACGAGTTCGGGTCTGCCATGTCGCGTGCGAGTTCGGCGTACAGATAGCGGGCATTGAAGATGTAGATGCCCATGCTCGCGAGCGACAGCTCCGGGTTGTCGGCCATCGGCGGCGGGTCGGCGGGCTTCTCGACGAAGTCGATGATCAGACGGTTCTCGCCGACTGCCATCACGCCGCAGGCACTCGCTGCGGCGCGCGGTACGGGGATGCAGCCGACGGTGCACTCGCGGCCGCTCGCGACATGGTCGGCGAGCATCAGCGCGTAGTTCATCTTGTAGATGTGGTCACCTGCGAGGATGACGATGTAGTCGGCCTCGTAGCCGTCGAGGATGTCCTGATTCTGAAACACCGCGTCGGCCGTGCCGCGGTACCACGACTCTTCGTCGACGCGCTGCTGTGCCGGCAGCAGATCGACGAACTCGTGCATCTCGCTTTTCAGAAAAGCCCAGCCGCGCTGCAGGTGACGCAGCAAGCTGTGGCTCTTGTACTGCGTGATGACGCCGATGCGGCGAATACCCGAATTCAGGCAGTTCGATAGCGCGAAGTCGATGATGCGGAACTTGCCGCCGAAATAAACTGCTGGCTTCGCCCGCGCGTCGGTCAGCTCGTGCAGCCGGCTCCCGCGTCCACCGGCAAGCACGAGCGCCACTGCACGCTTGGAAAGGCTCAGGCTGTCCGCGGACTCGTAGGCATTCATGAAGACTCCTGTGCTTCGGCGTCACGCGTTCGATTCGATCTGGCATCGCGAACGATGCCGAGGGCCTCGATTGTGCAGCCAAGCACGAATGAGCGAACCGTTAGCAGCGCGTGGTGTCGCAGGTGCTCGAAGCTTGCCGTCACAATGTCGGCTGTCTGACAGCAGCGCGACGGTCGCGACGGCTTTGCACCCACGCAACGCGCTGCGCCATCCACTGCCTTCCGAAGAAAAAATCTGCCTATGAGCTTGAGTTCCGAAGCACCCCGCGCCGAGGGCGGCGTCGACCAGTTGCTCCTGACAGTCGTCGGCGTCGCGCCCGGCCAGGCGAGCGCAGCCGATCTGATGCAGGCTACGGCGCGCCTCGCGCGGCGCCAGCTCTCGCAGCGCTGGGTGCAGACCCAGGCGGCCGAACGCGCCGACAAGGCACGGCGCGTCTACTACCTGTCGATGGAGTTCCTGATCGGGCGCACGCTCTCGAACGCGCTCGCCGCGCTCCATCTTCGCGAAGATGCCGCGTCGGCGCTGCACAGCCACGCCGTCAAGCTCGAAGACGTCGCCGAAGAGGAAGCCGACGCGGCGCTCGGCA
>JBDTSN010000391.1:0-3432 GCA_039931145.1 Burkholderiales bacterium
AGGCAACGGCGCGCCTGCGGAGCGCCGAGCAGCACAGGGCTTGCAGCCGCGCGCGCCAGCGCGCTTCGTAAACTGACTCGCTGCCACTGTCTGAGCGTAGCGAACGCAGTGAGCGAAGCGAGTTCGGCAGCGGGCTGCAAGACCGAGCAGCGCAGGGAAGTCGGCACGCAGTGCCGACCGCGTAGGAGAAGTGCCGTGGACTGTCCGGGCATGCCTTTGCCGCACCGCAGCTCGAACGCCTTGCGGGACACGACGTGGCTCTTTTTGTGAGGCGCGGCGGTTGGTCCAAGCATGTCTTGGCTGAGCGGACTTCCCGACGTATTGCAGCGACCAAAGGCCGACATCAGTCCACGACGCCCAACCGCGCCTGTGCGTGTTGCGTCAATAGCGGCGTTCGGCGCCTTCATTTCAGGCGCCAAGTCGCATGTCATGCGGCATCACGCTCCACACGCTGCTCGCGTCCGCGCTGAGCGGATCACGTGCACGCGTTTCCAGCCAGAAGCGTTGCAGCAGGTTGCGCGCGACCTGCTGTCGATAGTCGGCGCTCGCGCGCATGTCGGTGAGCGGCTTGAAATCCTGCGCGATCGCGGCCTGCGCCGCCTGCACCGCCCCCTCGTCCCAGCGCTTGCCGACGAGTGCCGCTTCGGCCTGCGCGGCGCGCTTGACGATCGCCGCCATGCCGCCGAAGGCAAGGCGCACTGCGCGCACCACCTCACCATCTAGCTCGATCGCGAAGCCGGCACACAGCGCCGAGATGTCGCAGTCGAAGCGTTTGCTGATCTTGTAGGCGCGGACCTCGCGCCCGGCCGGCAACTTCGGGACGACGATGGACTGCACGAACTCGCCTGGTTCGAGCCGGCTTTTCATGTAGTCGGTGTAGAACTCGGTGAGCGCCATACGCCGTGTACGTGCGCCTTTGCGCAAATCGATCTGCGCGTCGAGCGCCATCAGCACCGGAGCCGAGTCGCCGATCGGCGAGCCGTTGGCGACGTTGCCGCCCATCGTGCCCGCGTGGCGAATCGGTGGAGATGCAAAACGCAGCCAGACTTCGGTCAGGCTCGGCCAGCGTTCGGCGAGAGCGCGCCACGCGTCTTCGAGCGACGCGCCGGCGCCAATCACGAGCTCGCGTTCAATTGTCGTGATGCGCTTGAGTCCGTCGACAGCGCCGATGTAGATCAGATCGCCGAGCGGCTTGAACTGCTTGTTCACCCACAGTCCGACGTCGGTCGAGCCGGCGAGCAGCTGCGCCTTCGGATGCTGCTCGCGCAGCGCGGCCAGATCGTCGAGCGTGCGTGGTGCGAAGAAGCGGTCGCCGGTGCCGACCGCAGCGTAGGTGAGGGCGGCATCGGTCTGCATTGATCGCAATGTGGCGAGCACCGGCGCGGTGTCGAGCGTGGCGACGGGGAGGTCGAACATGCGCTGGCCGGCGTCGAGAATCGGGCGGTAGCCGGTGCAGCGGCACAGGTTGCCCGACAGTTCGTCGGCGAGCTGCTGGCGGGTCGGGACGCTGCCTGTTGCGCCGTGGTGTTCGTAGGTGGACCAGAGCGACATCACGAAGCCCGGTGTGCAAAAGCCGCATTGCGAGCCGTGGCAATCGACCATCGCCTGCTGCACTGGGTGCAGCGCGCCGCCGTTGAGCGCCTTCAAGTCTTCGACAGTGAAGAGCGCCTTGCCGTCGAGCGTCGGCAGGAACTGGATGCACGCATTCACTGTCGAGAGCGTCAGGCCGCGAACTGCATGCGCGTCGCCGGGCTCGGCGAGTTCGCCGATGACGACCGTGCACGCGCCGCAGTCGCCTTCGTTGCAGCCTTCCTTCGTGCCGCTGCAGCGTACGTCTTCGCGCAGCCAGTCGAGGACGGTGCGGGTCGGTGCCGCAGCGTCGATCTCGACGATCTCACCGCGGTGGAAGAATCGAATCGGACGTGTCGTCATGGAAGGCCTTCGGATCTCGGACGGTCGATGCCGCTTGCAGATGGAGAGGCGACGCGTGTGCGCTGGCGCCTGCCTAGGAATTACCCGAAGGGTAGCGCTTCGTGCCTCCTATGTGTATACGATGGACTTCATAACAGCTATCGGCGACGGCGTATGACGCAACGCGCGGAATTCGACAAGATCGAGTTGTTCCTCATACGGGTCCTGCACACCTTGATCACCGAACGCAGTGTCTCGCGGGCCGCTTTGCGCCTGCACAGCACGCAGCCTGCCGTGAGCGCGCAATTGAAGCGCCTGCGTCAGCTGACGGGCGACCCCTTGCTCGTGCGCGCCGGCAACGAGATGACGCCGACCGAGACCGCGCTGCAACTCGTCGGCCCCGCGTCCAACCTGCTGCACGAGGCGGAGCGACTGTTCAGCAAGCGCACCCGCACATCCGGCTTCGACGTGGCCGGCAGTGACGCGATGTTTCGGGTCGCCGCGAGCGACTACCTCGACCCGCTCTTCCTGCCACGCCTCGTCGCGCACGTGAAGCGCGTCGCGCCTGGCGTGCGGCTCGAGCTGATGCCGCTGTCGAACGACTTTGACTACCGGCGCCACCTCGCGACCGGCGACGTCGACCTCGTGATCGGCAACTGGCTGCAGCCGCCGGGCGAACTGCACCTCGGGCGCCTCATCAGCGACGAGATCGTCTGCCTCGTCTCGGAGCAACACCCGGTTGCACGCAGTGCCGGCACGCGCGCCTGGACCGTGGACAAGTACCTTGCGTGCGAACACGTCGCGCCGATGCCGCTGCACCCCGGCGCGGCTGGTGTACTCGAGGAGCACCTGAATGCCATGGGGCTCGAGCGCAATATCGTCGTCCGCGCGTCGCACTTCAGCCTGATCCCGCTGATGGTCGCCGACAGTCTGCTCGTGTTGACGACCGGGCGGCTCTTCTGCTCGCGCTATGTCGACACGCTGCCGGTACGCATCGTTCGTTGCCCGGTGCCATTTCCGGCGTTGACCTACTACCAGTTGTGGCACGACCTGACGCATGCGTCGGGTTCGATGCGCTGGTTGCGAGAGCAGGTGCGCGATGTGGCGCGCGAGCTCGGTGGCGCGCGCATGCCGCGGCGCAGCGCAGACACGGCGCGCGCCGCCTGAACGAGAACGCCGCTGATGACGACTGAAATCGCTGCCGTTCCCGACCGCGTCGCACTACGCGGCGACCTGCTCGACTTCACGGCCGCACCCGCCTGGGGCGACACCGGAACGCATGGCGTGCGCTACCGCGCCGACCACTGGCTGCTGATCGAAGGCGGGCGCATCGTCGGTGCGCAGCCGGGAGCGCAGTCTCCGGGCCCCGGTTGGCGTTGCGAGGATCATCGTGGCTGCCTGATCCTGCCTGGCTTCATCGACACCCACGTGCACAGCGCGCAGCTCGACGTCATCGCCAGCTACGGCAGCGAACTGCTCGACTGGCTCGAGACCTACACCTTCCCGGCCGAGATGCGCTAT
>JBDTSN010000392.1:0-3410 GCA_039931145.1 Burkholderiales bacterium
CAGCCACCTGGCCGTCCTGCACCTGGATCACGATCTGCGGCAGATCGATCTGGCCATCGGCGCTGAACTTGATCGGGCCGTACAGGCTTTCGAAGTTCACATTGGCAAGTGCGTCGCGCACCTTCTTCGGCTCGATGCTGCCGGCATCTTCGATCGCCTGCACCAGCGTCTCGACATCGGACGCGCCCGAGGCCGCATGGTAGTCGGGGTCGTAGCCGTACTTCGCCTTGTAGTCCTTCGCGAACTGCGCCGCATCGCCGAACCAGCGGTCCTTCAGCGCCGGGCTCGGCAACCAGGCGGTCATGCCGAAGGCGTAGTCGGCATCCTTGCCGAGCGCCTTGCGAAAGTCGGCGCTCGGTACGCCGACGGTGAACGAATACAACTTCGGCGCGACGGCCAGGCTCTTGGCCTGGCGCACGAAGTTCAGGATTTCGGTTTCATGCCCGGCAACGAGCACGACATCGACATTGCGGCTCTTGATCTGCGAAAGCAGCGAGCTGAAGTCGCTCGCGTTCGAGCTGTAGCGCTCGTCCATCACGACGTCGAAGCCGGCCGCCTTGAGCTTGCCGCGGGTGCCGTCGGCGACCGAGACGTCGAATGCATCGTCTGCAAACAGCAAGGCGACGGTCTTCGGCGGCGGTTGCAGCGAACGCATCATGTCGATCGTGCTGCCGAAGTAGTTGCTCGCCGGTGCCAGCGTGCCGAAGATGTACTTGAACTTGCGTGCGAAGATCTGGTCCGACGCGCCGCCACCTTGCACCATCGGCACCTGGTACTTCTCGGCGACCGCCGAGTCGGCGATCGCGAAATTGCTCGCGAACGGCCCGAGCAGCAAGTTGGCCTTGTCTTGGGAGACGAGTTGGGTGTACTGGCGAACACTCAAGCTGACGTCAGACTGGTTGTCGTAGAGCTTGAGCGCGAGCTTGTGCGGAACGCCGCCCACCTTCACGCCACCTGCTGCATTGATCTTGTCGATCGCGAATTCATAGGCATCGCGGTAGTAGCGCCCGGTGTTGGCGAGCGGCCCCGTCAGTTGCACCGAGGCGCCCAACAGCACCTCCTGGGCCAGGGCAGTGCCGGCCGCCCCGACGTAGAAGATGCCGCCAAGAAGAGCGGCAAGAAGGCCGCCAACAAAGCTCGAACGTTTGATCAACATGATGTGACTCCTGTGGTCAGGTCAGGCGTCTATGGCCTGAGCAAACCTGCTCCCTGCGTATCGTTTATATGTTGCGTGCGCCCGCCGCAACTCCCCGCTCTCGACACCGATCAGGCTTTCGCGCCACCCAGCAGCAGGCTGCGCAAGACGACGGCGTCGTTGTGCTCTTCATCGTGCGCTGAATAGACGAGCGTCACCGTGCCCTTGCGCGCCAGATCGCACAGTTGCTCGAACGGCTCGGGATGCTGGTGTACCTCCTTCGTGTAGCGGACTTGAAACTCTGCCCAAAGCGCCGGATCGTGGCCGAACCACTTTCGCAGTTCGGTGCTCGGCGCCACGTCCTTCAGCCACAGATCGACCGCGGCTGCCTCCTTGCTCACGCCGCGCGGCCAGAGCCTGTCGATCAGCACCCGCGTGCCGTCGGCGGCGTCGGCCGGCTCGTAGGCGCGTTTGAGCTTGACGTGGGTGGCGCCAATGTGCGTGTTCATCGACGTGTTACCTCAGGCGTTGCCGCTCTGCTTCGCCGCGACCTGGTTCATCGTGTCGATCGCCAGGTTCGAATGCGCATAGGCGCCGCCGGCGCGCATCTCGGCGGCGACCCAGATCGCCTCCATCACCTCCTGCTGCGTCGCGCCTCTGCGCAATGCGCTCGCGGTGTGGCCACGGATGCAATACGGGCACTGGGTGACGTGGGCGACCGCGATCGCGATCAGGTCCTTCGTCTTCGCGGACAGCGCGCCGTCGGCAAAGACGGCTGCGCTGAAGGCCTTGAAAGCGGCGGCGGCGGCGGGCGCGAGATCCGTGCGCTGGCGATGAAGTTCGATCGACGCTTCGGGGTACATGTGCTTGTCCATGGTTCTCTCCTTTGCAGTTCTCGGGTGCGGCGATCAGGCGCTCGCGGCAAGCGCGCGTTCAAACTCGACTTCGCTGCGCAGCCCTTCGAGGTCACGCTGCACGACGGCAACCGCGAGCATCTTGCCGTCGCGGCTGTAGCTCAGCTTGCAATCGCGCTCCGCAAGCGAGCCGTCGATCGCGACGCGGTCGAAACGTTCGGCGTGCCCGACATAGCCGAGGACGAAGTCGTATTGCTCGGTCCAGAAGAACGGCACCATGTCGAACGGCTCGCGCTGGCCGAGCATGTTGCGCGCGGCGACCTGGCCAGAGCGTTCGGCGACGACCCAGTGTTCGACACGGATCGGCTCGCCACTCAGGCGGTCCGGCCAGCGCGCGATGTCACCGGCCGCGTAGATGCCGGGCGCACTCGTCGCCAGATATCGATCGACGCTGACGCCGCGGTCCATCGCCAGCCCGGCCTGTTCGGCCAGGCCGAGTGCCGGGCGCACGCCGATGCCGACGACGACCAGATCGCATTCGAGCGATTCACCGCTCGCGAGCGTCACCGTGCGTTCGTCGATCGTCGCGAGCGTCGCGCCCAGATGAAACTTGACGCCGTGCTCCTTATGCAGCGCGAGCAGGAAGGCACCGACTTCGGCGCCCAGCACGCGCTCCATCAGCACGGTTTCGCGCCCGACGACATGCACTTCGATGCCGCGCGCGCGCAGCGAGGCAGCAACTTCGAGCCCGATGAAGCTCGCGCCGACGACCACCGCACGCTTGGCCTTCGTTGCCGCGGCGACGAGCGCGCGGCTGTCGGCCCAGGTGCGCAGGACGTGAACGTGCGGTAGATCGGCGCCCGGCACGCTCAGGCGCACCGGTTCGGCGCCGGTTGCCAGCAGCAGCGCGTCGTAGGCGTGGCGGCTGCCGTCTTCGAGTTTCACCTCGCGCTTCGCGGTGTCGATGCCGACAACGTGCGCGTTCAGTTTCAGGTCGATGCGTTGCTCGCGATAGAAGTCGACCGAGCGCAGCGCGATCCAGTCTTCCTCGGCAGTGCCGGCGAGGTAGTTCTTCGACAAATTTGGCCGGTCGCAAGGCAGCGAGTCGTCGGCGCTGAGCAGCGTGATGCTGCCTTCGTAGTGTTCGCGCCGCAGCATCTCGGCCGCGGCGTTGCCTGCTGCGCCGCCGCCAACGATGACGATCGCCTTGGGCATGCCAGCCTTGTCCGGCGCGTGCGCCGGTGGCGTCGCAGCAGGTTCGATCCGGTCGCCGACATAGACCTTGCCGTCACGCAACTCGACATGCCGGCACGACACCGCGTTGAGCGCCGGTGCGCGCATCGCCTCACCGGTGCGCAGGCTGAAACACGCGTGGTGCCACGGGCAGCGCACCGTGTCGCCTTCGACCAATCCTTGGTCGA
>JBDTSN010000393.1:0-3405 GCA_039931145.1 Burkholderiales bacterium
TGAAAGCGAGCGAACTGCGTATCGAAGCGGCCGATGCGATTGCCTGGATGAAACGTTGCGAGGCGGAGCGCTTCGAGCTCGTGTTCATCGACCCGCCGTTCGACAGTGCGTTCTTCGTCGAGGCGCTGTCGGCGAGCGTGCGTGTGATCGTGCCACAGGGGTTTATCTATCTCGAATCGCCGGCCTCATGCCCCGATGCGCTGTTGAGCGAGCTTGGCCTGGCCGTGCACCGCCATGCCCGGGCTGGCCACGTGCACTCGCACCTGTTGCGGCGTGTGGCAGCGGGCGGCGGCTAAACTGCGCCAAAGCGCCCGTGGCACGCTGCGGGGCCCTCGTGAACAGGAGCACCTCTTGACGTCTGTTACCCGCCTCACTGCGGTCTATCCTGGCACCTTCGATCCGATGACGCTCGGGCATGAAGACCTGATGCGCCGCGCAAGCCGGCTGTTCGAGCGCCTGATCGTCGCCGTCGCCGCGGGCCATCACAAGCGCGCGATGTTCTCGATTGACGAACGTCTGGCGATGGCGCAGGAACTCTCCGGCATCTATCCGAACGTCGAGGTGCTGACCTACCGCGGGCTGCTGCGCGACTTTGTCGTCGAAGTTGGCGGCAAGGTCGTGGTGCGCGGCCTGCGCGCGGCGAGCGACTTCGAGTACGAGTTCCAGATGGCGGGCATGAACCGCAAGCTGATGCCCGACGTGGAGACGCTCTTCCTCACGCCGTCGGATCAGTACCTGTTCATTTCCAGCACCTTCGTGCGCGAAATCGCGATGCTCGGCGGCGAGGTGTCGCAGTTCGTCTCGCCTTCCGTCAACGAGCGGCTGCAGGAACGCACGCGCGACGCGATCCAGGGCATCTGAGATCAGGAAGCACACCCGTGGCGCTCATCATCACCGACGAATGCATCAACTGCGATGTGTGCGAGCCCGAGTGCCCGAACCAGGCGATCTCGATGGGGGAGGAGATCTACCAGATCGATCCCGATCGCTGCACCGAATGCGTCGGCCATTTCGACGAGCCGCAGTGCGTGCAGGTCTGCCCGGTGAGCTGCATTCCGCTCGACCCGGCGCACGCCGAAAGCCACGAGACCTTGTGGGCCAAGTACCGGCGGCTGATGGCAGCGGCAAAGACGCCGAGCGAAAGCGACTGAGCGCAGCTACTGCGACGCGGCTGACGCCGGCGCCTTGGGTTTGGCGGGCAGGCGCACCGTGAGCGGCTTGGAAGGGTCTTGCGCGGGGTTCTTGTCCTTCTTCGGCGCCGAAGCCGCGCTACTCGCCGCATTGTTCGCTGCCGTCGGCGGCGCCTTGGGTGGCTTCGCCTTTTTGCCCTCGGGGGCCGGGGCCGGTGCATTGTCACGGTCGAACTGCGCTGCGCGGCGTGCTTCGCTCGCGGCGATCGCCTGCGCCTCGGCTCGTTGTTCGGGCGTGCGCGGGTCGCTCGCGTCGATCGCCTTGCCGTCGGTGCACGGGGCTTGTTGATAGATGCGCCCGTCGGGCCCGCAGCGGTAGATCTTCTGCGCCATCGCGCCAGAGCTGAGCGTCAGAACGGCAGCGGCAATCCAGATCGACTTCATGACGTCGGCTCCTTGGACGACGGCTCGGTCGGCTCCTCGGACGGCGGCTCGGTCGGCACCGTAGCGCGAGGGGGCTTCGGGCGCGGTGGTTTGGCGTGGATTTTCATCATCGCGCGTTCCATCTCTCCAGAAAGCAGGATATCGAGCGCCGCAAGCGAAAGCTCGATGCCTTTCTCGATCGCGTCGCGCTCGTCGGGTGCTGGTTTTCGAAGCACGTAGTTCACGACCTCGGACTTGATACCCGGGTGGCCGATGCCCAACCTCAGACGCCAGAAATCCGCTGTGCCGAGTTGCGCCTGAATGTCCTTCAACCCGTTGTGACCGGCTGCGCTGCCGCCGAGCTTGAGCTTCAGGTGCCCCGGCAACAGGTCGAGTTCGTCGTGCGCGACGAGCATCTGCCCCGGTTCGATCTTGAAGAAGCGCGCCAACGCGGCAACCGACTTGCCCGACAGGTTCATGTACGTCATCGGCGCAAGCAACCAGAGCGGCCCTTCGGGGCGGCTCACACGCGCGACGTTGCCGAAATAGCCGCGCTCAGGTGAGAGCGTGGCGTGCAACGTGCGTGCGACTGCATCGAGCCACCAGAAGCCCGCGTTGTGGCGCGTGGCGACGTATTCCGGCCCCGGATTGCCGAGCCCGACGAGAAGGCGAATCATGGCTTGATTATCGAACGCGTCGCGCAAAAAAAGCCCCGCGTCTGCGGGGCTGGGTAAAGGGCGCACCGGCGTGGCCGGGCCTTGCGATCACTTCTTGTTCTGCTTTTCCTTGGCCGGCGCCTTGGCCTTGGCTTCGGGCGCGGCCGGCGCCGCGACGGCTGTCGCTTCGGCCTCGACGGCTTCCTCGGCATCGACCCTGGGCGCTGCCGCACTCACGATCGTGACGTCCTTGCGGCCGCGGCGCACGAACTTGATGCCTTCCTCGAGCTTCAGATCGCGGACATGGATCGTGTCGCCCTTCTTCATGCCGGCGAGGTCGATCGTGATGTGCTCGGGGAGTCTTGTCGCCAGGCACTCGATCTCGATCTCGCTCATTGCCTTGTTGATGACGCACTTGTCGGTCTTCACGGCTTCCGAGATTTCCTCGTTCACGAAGTGCAGCGGCACGCGCTTGCGCAACGTCGTTTTCTCGTCGATGCGCTGGAAATCGACGTGCATCACGATCGGCTTGAAGGCGTGCATCGAATAATCGCGCAGCAGCACCGTTTCGGTTTTGCCGCCGAGTTCCATCTCGAGGATCGAGCTGTGAAAGGCCTCTTTCTTCAGTGCGAAGAAGAGCGCGTTGTGGTCGAGCTCGATCATGGCCGGCGTTCCCGCGCCATAGACGATGCCCGGGACCTTGGCTGCATTGCGCAGGCGGCGGCTCGCTCCGGTCCCCTGCTTGGTGCGCTCGTAAGCGACGAATTTCATTGTGTTCTCCAGTTGGCTGGGCGCCCGCGACCAGGCTTCCCATGGGGTTGAGTCTTGCGACTCGTGAAAGGGCGGCCCGCTCGGCGCCGCCCAGGGATTCAGGGATCAGAAGTTGGCGTTCTGATCCGAGAAAAGTGACGTGACCGATTCGCCGTCGGATATGCGGCGAATCGTCTCGGCAAAGAGTGAGGCGACCGACAACTGGCGGATCTTGGCGCAGGCACGGGCGGTCTCGCTCAGCGGAATCGTGTTCGTGATCACAACCTCGTCGATCTGCGAGGCCTGAAGGCGCTCGACCGCGGGGCCCGAGAACACCGGGTGCGTGCAGTAGGCGAACACTTTCAGCGCGCCGCGCTCCTTCAGCGCTTCTGCCGCTTTCACGAGCGTGCCGGCGGTGTCGATCATGTCGTCCATGATCACGCAGT
>JBDTSN010000394.1:0-3404 GCA_039931145.1 Burkholderiales bacterium
GCACTGGTCGGCGCGCTCGGTGCGCTCCATGTCGCGCAGCAGCGCGTTCATCTCGCCCTGCGTGAGCTGGCGGTTCGCCCGCACCGCGCCGTGGCAGGCCATCGTCGACAGCAACTCGTTGTGCGCGCGCTGGAGCACGCTCGTCGCGTCGTACTGCGCGAGCTCAGTGAGCACGCTACGTGCGAGCGCGACACCGTCGCCGCCGGCGAGCGCTGCCGGCAGGCTGCGCACGGCGAGCCGGGTGGCAGAAAGCGGCGCCACGTCCAAGCCAAGCGCGCGCAGATTCGCCGACTGCGCCTCGGCGGTCGCGATCTCCTGCGGCGTGGCGGCGAACACGAGCGGTATCAGCAAAGCCTGCGCCTCGATGCCACTCGATTCCATGCCGGCCTTCAGCCGTTCGTAAACGACGCGCTCGTGTGCGGCGTGCATGTCGACGATGACGAGGCCGGCATCGTTCTCGGCCAGCACGTAGACCCCGCCGATCTGCGCCAGCGCGCGCCCGAGCGGCCAGCTGCCGGGCAGCGGCGCCGAGTCATCTGCGCGACCAGCACCCCGTCTTTCGGCGCCCCGCAGCGTGTCGATACGCCATGCGGCCGGCGCTTCTTGCGCGTGCAGGACAGCGAGTTGCTCAAGTGCCAGGCCGGCCTGCGCCGGGGCTGGCCGCCAGGCCGAACCCGCGCCGACGCCGTCGCGTTGCCCGGCCCGACCTGCACCGAACGGCGTCGCTGCGGCCACCGAACCTGCCGGGGCCGCCGGCAGCGCAGTCCCTGCCAGCGCGCGGGTCGGCGCGAGCGCCGCCTCGACCGCGTGGCGCAAGCCCTGGTGCACCTCGCGTCCGTTGCGAAAGCGAACCTCGATCTTGGTCGGGTGCACGTTCACGTCGACGCTGTCGGGCGCGATGTCGATGCGGATCACGTAGCTTGGCTGGCGCGCGCCGTGCAGCACATCCTCGTAGGCCGAACGCACGCCGTGCGCGAGCAGCTTGTCGCGCACGTAGCGGCCGTTGACGTAGAGATACTGATGGTCGGCGCGCGCACGCGCCGCATCGGCCGTGCCGGCGCGACCACTGATCCGCAACAATCCCAGATCGACGTCGACCGCGCGGCTGTGGGCGATGAACTCATCGCCCAGCACGTCACGCGTGCGCTGCAGCGTGTCGCCCGCTACGGCCCGCCATTGCTGCTGGAGCTTGCCGTCGTGCCAGACGGCAAAGCTCACATCTGGCCTGGCAAGCGCATGGCGGCGCACCGCCTCCAGCGCATGCGCGAGCTCGGTGTTCTCGGTCTTCAAAAACTTGCGCCGCGCCGGGGTGGCGAAGAACAGCTCGCGAACCTCGACGCTCGTGCCGACGGCGCGCGCCGCGGGCGTCAGCTCGCCGCTGCGCGCGTCGATGCGCTGCGCGTGTGGCGCGCCGACGGCGCGGCTCGTGATCGCGAGCTCGGCGACGGAAGAGATCGCCGCCAGCGCCTCGCCCCGAAAGCCCATCGTCGCGACGCACTCCAGGTCGGCGAGCGTTGCGATCTTGCTTGTCGCGTGGCGGCGCAAGGCGAGCGGCAGTTCCTCCGCCGCGATACCGGCGCCGTTGTCCTCGACGAGGATCGCGCGCACGCCGCCGCCGGTGAGACGCACCGTGATCTCGCTCGCGCTCGCGTCGAGCGCGTTGTCGACCAACTCGCGCACGACCGAGGCCGGGCGCTCGACGACCTCGCCGGCCGCGATCTGGCTCACGAGTTCGTCGGGCAGTTCGCGGATCGCGCGGCGCGGGGCATTCTTTGGCAAGAGCATCGTGCAGCATTGTAGGAATCCGCGGCACGGATAATCCCCGGCCATGGACCTCATCGCCTATCTGATCGATTTCATCCTGCACGTCGACCGCCACCTCTTCGACTTCGTGCAGCACTACGGCGCCTGGGTCTATGCGCTGCTGTTTTTGATCATCTTCGTCGAGACCGGCGTCGTCGTGATGCCCTTTTTGCCGGGCGATTCGCTGCTGTTTGTCGTCGGCGCGATGTGCGGTGTCGGCATGATGAGCCTGCCCTTGTCGATCGCGCTGCTGACGCTTGCTGCGATCCTCGGCAACCAGAGCAACTACACGATCGGCCACTATTTCGGCCCGCGAGTATTTCAGTGGGAGAACTCGCGCTGGTTCAACAAGCGCGCCTTCGAGCAGGCGCATGCCTTCTACGAGAAGTACGGCGGCGTGACGATCGTCGTCGCTCGCTTCATGCCGTTTTTGCGCACCTTCGCACCCTTCGTTGCCGGCGTCGCGCGCATGACGAGATCGAAGTTCACGCTCTACGACGTGAGCGGCGGCGCGCTCTGGGTCGGCGGCGTGACGACGGCGGGTTACCTGTTCGGCAACCTGCCGTGGGTGAAGGAGCACCTGGACAAGATCATCTGGTCGGCGATCCTGATTCCGGGGCTGATCGTGATCTTCGGCGCCTGGCGTGCGCGGCGCAAGGCGGCGTTAGCGCACGCTCGTTAGCACGACACGCCTCGATTGGCGCGCCGCATCATGGCCCGAAGCGCGGGATGCAATTGCCGGTGCAATCGGCTACGCTCGTGACCGCGCTGATACGACACCCGCGTCGAAGTCTCGCCAGACGGCGGATGCGATCATCGCCAGCCACAAAGCACGCAACGCCAGGAGAGCGCACTTGAAGCAAACGTCACTTCCTTTGCACCTGCACGTGCCGGAGCCCAGCGGGCGCCCCGGACACGGCACGGACTTCAGCTACCTGCGCGTCGCGCCGGCGGGAGCGATGCGAAAGCCACCGATCGACGTCGCCGCGGTCGACACTGGCGACCTCGCCCGCTCGCTCGTGCGTGTGCTCGACGATGAGGGGCACGCCGTCGGGCCGTGGGTGCCGCAAGCCGATGTCGCGCTGCTCCAGCGCGGCCTGCGCGCGATGATTCGCACGCGCGCGTTCGACGCCAAGATGCTGATCGCACA
Source organism: Burkholderiales bacterium (assembly GCA_039931145.1). Classification (GTDB taxonomy): domain Bacteria; phylum Pseudomonadota; class Gammaproteobacteria; order Burkholderiales; family Burkholderiaceae_C; genus CAIKUF01. Next base: position 2,954 of record JBDTSN010000394.1, read on the forward strand.
GCGCCAGAAGAAGATCTCGTTTTACATGCAGAGCCTGGGCGAGGAGGCGATAGCGACCGCGCAGGCGCTCGCCCTCGCGCCGGGAGACATGTGCTTTCCGACCTATCGCCAGCAGGGCCTGCTGCTGGTGCGCGACGACATCGACATGGTCGAGATGATCTGCCAGCTGATGAGCAATAGCCGCGACCCGATGAAGGGCCGCCAGTTGCCGGTGATGTATTCGTACAAGCGCGCCGGGTTCTTCTCGATCAGCGGCAACCTGGCGACGCAGTTTGTCCAGGCTGTCGGATGGGGCATGGCCTCGGCGATCAAGGGCGACACGAAGATCGCATCGGGCTGGATCGGCGACGGCGCAACGGCCGAGCCAGACTTCCATACCGCGCTCACGTTTGCCCACGTCTACCGCGCGCCGGTCATCCTCAACGTCGTCAACAACCAGTGGGCGATCTCG
>JBDTSN010000395.1:0-3402 GCA_039931145.1 Burkholderiales bacterium
GCAACTGTGGCTCGGCGACGCCGACATGCCGCTGCCGTAGGGGCCGCACAAATCGCTGTGCCGGCGCCACCAAAGGAGGATTCATGAACAACTTCCTGCATCGCAGCGCTCTGGTCAGTGCGCTGATCGTCACGAGCCTGGCCATCGGCCTGCCCATCACCGCCTTCGCAGCGGCGCCCGCGGCGCACGCGCCGAGCCCCGCAGGCGAAGTCGCATGGCTCCCGGCGGCAACCGACGCCGACGTCGATCGCGCCTTCGCACAGGCGCGCGCCGAGGGCAAGCCGCTGCTGCTGTACTGGGGCGCGAGTTGGTGCCCGCCGTGCAACCAGTTGAAGGCGACGCTCTTCAACCGGCAGGACTTCATCGAGCGCTCGCGCGCCTTCGTGCCGGTCCATGTCGATGGCGACCTGCCGGGCGCGCAAAAGCTCGGCACGCGCTTCAGGGTGCGCGGCTATCCGACGCTGATTCTGTTCAACCCGGCCGGCGCCGAGATCACGCGCCTGCCAGGCGAGGCCGATGCGCCGCAGGTGATGCAGGTGCTGCAACTCGGCATGGCCGGCGGCCGGCCGGTGGCTGCGGTACTCGCCGACGCGAAGGCAGGCAAGTCGCTCTCGGCCAACGAATGGCGCATGCTCGCCTGGTACTCGTGGGATACCGACGACGCGCAGCTCGTGCCGGAGGCGGAGCGCGCGACCGAGCTCGCGACGCTCGCGATGGCCGTCCCGCCGGGCGAACCGCAGGTGGCAACAAGGCTGTGGCTGAAGGCGCTTGCCGAAAGCGATGACGGCAAGGGTGTGATGGCCGATGCGGCGCTGCGCGAGCGCGTGATGAAGGTGCTCGCCGACCCGGCGGCCGCGCGCGCGCAGATGGACGTGCTGACGAACTCGCCGGTCGAGATCACGCGCGCAATCACGACCAAGCACGCGGGCGGCCAGCGCGCGGCGGTGCTCGCCGCCTACAACACGGCGCTGCAGCGGCTCGAAGTGGACAAGACGCTGTCGCGCGCCGATCGCATGGGTGCGCTGCTGGGGAGAATCGAGCTTGCCCGGATGGACACGGCGGACGATGCGAAGAGCGTCAAGTTGCCGGCGCCGCTCGTGAAGGACACGCGCGAACATGTGGCACGCGACGATCGCGAGATCACCGACGGCTACGAGCGCCAGGCCGTCATCACGACCGGCGCCTATGCGCTCGAGCGCGCCGGGCTCATGCGCGAATCCGACGCATTGCTGAAGGCGAATCTCGCGAAGAGCCATTCACCCTACTACCTGATGTCGGCGCTTGCCGGCAACGCCAAGGCACGCGGCGACAAGACCGAGGCATTGCGCTGGTACGAAGAGGCCTATCGCACGAGCCAAGGCCCGGCCACGCGGCTGCAATGGGGCGCGAGCTACGTGAGTGCGCTTGTCGAGCTCTCGCCGCAGGACGCGTCGCGCATCGAGCGCGCCGCGAGCGCGTTGATCGCCGACGCCGCCACGCAACCCAACGCTTTCTACGAGCGCAGCGCGCGCTCGCTGCAGCGCGCCGGCACCAAGCTGCAGACTTGGAACGCGAATGGCGCGCATGCCGAGACGATCAAACGCCTGCAGGCGCAACTCGGGCCTGTTTGCGAGAAGCTGCCGACCGCGGACGCGCAGCGCAGCACCTGCGACGCGCTGTTGAAAAGCACGGCCCCGGTCGGCTAATGCCGGTCGCGGAGTGAGACGTGGGCGAGGCTGCCCGCGTGCTACTTGTGCAAGCCCTCGGCCTTCATTGCCGCTTGAACCGCAGGGCGCGCCGCCACGCGCGCCCTGAAGGCGCCGAGATGGGCGAAGCCCGAGATGTCGAGGCCGACCGGTTGCGCCCAATTCGTCAACGTGAACAGGTACGGATCGGCGACTGTGAATTGATCGCCCATCAGATAAGCCTTGCCTTCGAGCTGCGCGTCGATCCAGCGCAGCCTGTCGGCCAGCCTCGCCTTGGCTCCCGGCTTGTAGTCTTCCGGCGTGGCCGGATTGAAGAGCGGTGAAAAGCCCTTGTGCACTTCGCTCGTCAGGAAGTTCAGCCACTCCTGCAGCCGGTAGCGCGCCATCGTGCCGTTGGCCGGTGCGAGCTGACTGGCCGGAGCCAGATCGGCGATGTACTGCACGATCACCGGGCCCTCGGTGAGGCGTTCGCCATTGTCGAGCTCGAGCAACGGGACGTAGCCTTTCGGGTTGATCGTGTTGTAGTCGGTGCCGTCGGCAAGCTTGTGTGTCTTGGTGCTCGCTAGGACAAGCTCGAAATCCAGGCCCGCCTCGCGCAACGCGATATGGGGTGACAGCGAGCAGGCGCCGGGGCTGTAGTAGAGCTTCATGGAAGGTTCGCTCGAGGTGAAAAAGGAACACAACAATAGCGCGCAACGCACAGCCCTACACACGGTCGGGGCAGGCCCGCACCGAGACCCGGGCCCTATAATCCGCGGGCTTTTTGCGTGCCTCCGCCCGGTCTAGCAACGCAGCGCGAACGGCCCCAGCCCCCAGATTTCGAGGACTCCATGAGCGACGCCCACAACGATCACGACGAAGCCCACACGGGCCCGATCAAGACCCCGAAGCAGCTCATTGCAGCCGTGTTCTTCTCCTTCGTCGTGCCGATCACCGTGATCGCGATGCTGGCAGCGTATGTGGGAAGCCAGACACGTCCCACGGCCGGCAGCGACGCGCTCGATCGCGAAGCCATCGCAAAGCGGTTGCAATCGGCTGGCCGGGTCGAGATCAAGGATGCGAACGAAGTGGCGATCGTGCACACCGGCGAACAGGTTTACACCGCGCAATGCAGCGCGTGCCATGCAACGGGCGCGGCCGGCGCGCCCAAGTTCGGCGACGCCGACGCGTGGGGCCCACGCATCAAGACCGGTTACGACGCCTTGCTGCACTCGGCGCTCAAGGGCAAGAACGCGATGCCACCGCAAGGCGGCGGCAACTTCAGCGACTACGAGATCGGCCGCGCCGTCGTCTACATGGCCAACGATGGCGGCGCCAAGTTCGAAGAGCCCGCCGCGCCCGCGGCGGCGGCATCGGCAGCGGCTTCCGAGCCTGCGAAGTAGCGCACCCGGGCAAGGCCTCACGTAGGACGCGAGCGGCTGCCATTTGTCCGGCGTCAAAGAGTACTACGCGAGCAGTTGATTTCCCCTTGTTTGGTGGGATGACGAATCGACGCATCCCGATCTATAAAGGCCCAACCGTACGATTGCCGTTGCGGCCAACACTCTCATCAGGAGAACTCATGAAGCTTGTTTCCAAAATCATCGCGCTCGCCGCTGCGCTGGTCAGCCTCTCGGCTCACGCCTTCCCGATCGCTTCCCCCGGTACCGAAGGCCTTCTGGTCATCGCGTCCGGCGGCGAGGTGATCGCCACCTATGAAGGCAATTCGGCGTCCTAC
>JBDTSN010000396.1:0-3395 GCA_039931145.1 Burkholderiales bacterium
CGAGCGCAGCGCGCGTCATCAGGTAGGCGGACGCGACGGTCGGGCATGAGTGGCCGGCGAGCTTGACGACATCGGCGTAGCCGTACTCAAAGATGCCGCCGGGCGCGGCGCCAAGGAATTCGGCCAGCGGATCGCGCACGCGGATGCGCGGCGCGGCGTCGTAGAAGTCGGGAAGTTGCATGGTGATTGCCTCCAGCATGGGTGCGAAGTTTCGCGGTCGAAAGGGTGTGCGTTGCTAGCTCAACGCGGAACGAAATAGGTCGACTTCTCGCGTGCGGTCGTCACGACACCGTCCTCTTCGGTCGAGACATCGAGCACGATCGGGTTCGCGCGGCCGCGGTAGGCCTCGGCCGCTTCGGGCGCGAGCGCGAGGCGCAAGACGAGCGTGCCGAGGCCCGTCGCCGGCACATCGATCTGGGCCGGTGACGTGATGCGCAGGCCCGGCAGCCCCGATGCTTCGATGCGGTAGTGCTGCGCCCGCTCGGTGCCGTTCGCGATGTGCAGCGTGAAGACGTTCTCGATCTGCCCGTCCTCGACGACACGCGCGAGCGAACCGCGATCCTTGATGATGTCGACCGTGAAGCCCTTGCGGAGCGTGAGGCTGGCGACGAAGGCGATGCTCGCCGCGAGCAGCACCGCGCCGTAGATCAGCACCCGCGGGCGCAGCACGCGGCGCAGCATCTGATTGCGCGTCCAGTGATTGGCGACGCCGTTCTCGGTCGAGTAGCGGATCAGCCCGGGCGGGTAGTTCATGCGGCCCATCACGTCGTCGCAGACGTCGATGCACGCGGCGCAGCCTATGCATTCGTTTTGCAGGCCATCTCTGATGTCGATGCCGGTCGGGCAGACCTGCACGCACAGGCTGCAATCGACGCAATCACCGAGGCCAAGCTCTTTCGGATCCGCCTTGCGCGAACGCGAACCGCGTGCTTCGCCGCGACCCGTGTCGTAGGCGATGACGAGCGAATCCTTGTCGATCAGCGCACTCTGGAATCGCGCATACGGGCACATGTACTTGCAGACCTGCTCGCGCAGGTAGCCTGCGTTGCCGTAGGTCGCGAAGGCGTAGAACAGGATCCAGAAGACTTCCCACGGCGAGAGCGTCAGCGACGCCAAGCTGCCGGTGAGCGTGCGGATCGGCGTGAAGTAGCCGACGAAGGTGAAGCCGGTGACGAGCCCGATCGAGAGCCATGCCGCCTGCTTCGCGCCTTTGCGCGCGAGCTTCTCCGCGCCCCACGGCGCGGCGTCGAGCCGCATGCGCGCCACGCGGTCACCTTCGGTGTGGCGCTCGACCCAGAGGAAGATTTCGGTGTAGACCGTCTGCGGGCACGAGTAGCCGCACCACAATCGCCCTGCAACGGCAGTGAAGAAGAACAGCGCGAGGGCAGAGATGATGAGCAGCGCAGCGAGGTAGATCAGGTCCTGCGGCTGCAGCACGAGGCCGAAGACGAAGAAGCGCCGCTGCGAGATGTCGAACAGCATCGCCTGGCGGCCGTTCCACTGCAGCCACGGCAGACCGTAGAACACAGCCTGCGTGATCCACACCATCGTCCAGCGCCATCGCGCAAACCAGCCGTGAACGGCGCGCGGATAGATCTTGGCCTGCTTCTCGTACATCGAGACCATGAGATCCACATCCCCCGCGGCAGCAACCGGGCGGATCGGAATCATGGGGCGAGGCGCAGCCATCGCTATGGCAAGCTCAACCGCGCGAGAAAGTCGGGCAACGTGTCGCGACGTCGACGGCAGGCAAGGTCACTTGACGACGAAATCGATCACGATCGCGCCCGGATCGCGCTGGCAGTATTCGATGCTGACGCCTTCGCCGTAGCGCTTCGTGAGCTGATCAAGCAGCGGCAGCGGATCATGGTCGTTGACGAAGCGCATCGTCTCCCCCGGCTGCAGCGAATCGAGCGCACCAAAGATAGCCGCATGGCGAAAGCGCTTGGCAACGCCGCGCGCATCGAAGGGATAGATCGCGCTCGGCGAGAGGTGCAAGTGGGGTTGCGACATGATGGGCCTTTCAGCAGGGTTAAAAGATGGATGCTGGGTACACCTATTCTACGAAGCGGCGCAGGTTGAAGCAATATGCTCGATGCATCTTTGCGGTGAAATCGCTGGGCCACTCGACGAGCACCGACTCGAAAGCGCTATTCGCCGTCGTCGGCTTGAGCACAGCTGCGGTTCATCGAGCGCTCGGTCGCGCAGTGTCCACAGGCGTTCCTCGGCGGCAAGGGCATGACCAATCGACCAACTGCTAGCCCTCTGCTGGAATGCCACGCCGCTCACGCATAGCACGGCCGACCTCTTCCAGCGCGTCGTCGCTCAGCAGCCGCGCGGCCATCGGCAGCAGTTCTTTGTCCTCACGTTCGATGTGCCGTTCGTAAAGCGTGATCAGCGGCTCGACGTCTTCCGACGTGAGCGCTGCGGCTTCGCCCGCGGCAATGGCCTGAAGCCTGACACGCACATGCCGCCAGTGCGCCTCGAGCTGGCGATGGTCCTCTGTGAGCGCGCCGACGATTTCGTGCAGGCAAACGGCGTCCGATCCTGCCATCGATTCGATCAGCGCCGGGAAAAGATCAGTTTCCTCGTCGGCGTGATGATCCTTGGCAGCGGTGTCGAAGTAGCGCATCACGGCCGTTGCTGCGCTGCGCGCGTCAGCGTCGGCGCCGTGTTGCGCGAGGTGCGGCACGAGCCGGCGCAAGGTGGCGCATTGATTTTCAACCCGCCGATGGCAGGCCGAGAGCATCTCCAGCGGGACCTCGAAACTTGCGCCAGGGGCGGATTGGCCGGGCAGGCTGATCTTCAACTTGGCCTCCTGTTGATTGGCGCTCGATAGATTCGCATTGCCGCGCCCCAGGATCTCAAGCCTCAGCCTTGGCAGCGACCCCGCGGCGCGTGACGGGCGAGCGCATCAGCGCTGACTTCCCGAGATGAACCGTCGTACCGCGCGGCGGCAGCGCCGGCGGTGCGGGTTCGGCGATGTCGGCGAGCGTCACACCATCGAGCACGTTGAAATACGCCTGCATCGCGCCGTCGAAGACGCGCTTCAGGCGGCAGGTTTGCGACAACAGGCACGCGTTCGAGCCTTCGTCGAAGCATTCGACGATGCGAAAGTCCGTCTCCGTCCTGCGCACGACCTCGCCGACGATGATCTGCGTCGGTTGCTTGAGCAAACGCATGCCACCGCCACGCCCGCGCGTCGTCTCGATCACGCCCTGACGGGCGAGGTCGTTGACGATCTTCATCAGATGGTTTTTCGACAGGCCGTGGTGCTCGGCCAGCTCGGCGATCGTCACCAGTCGATCCGGATTTGCGGCGCAATACATCAGCACGCGCACGGTGTAATCGGTGTAATCGGTGAGTCGCATGAGTGCCCCAAAAGCTGTACGGTG
>JBDTSN010000397.1:0-3374 GCA_039931145.1 Burkholderiales bacterium
GCGCCATCAGCAGCGTGCCGCGGATGCGCGCCTGGATGTTCTCTTCGGTCGCGTCCTCGGCAAGGCCGGCGAACTCGGCGGCCAGACTCGCGCGAAACGCATCGAACATCGGTACGATCGAGATCTCGTCGTAGCGTACGCCGAGGCGCTCGGCCATCTCGCGCGCGTCGAGCCACGAGATGTCGGCCGTGTAGGGCGAGGGCATCATCACACAGCGCACCTTGTCGGCGCCGAGCGCATCGACCGCGATCGCGAGCACGAGGGCCGAATCCATGCCGCCCGACAATCCGATGATGACGCCCGGGAAACCGTTCTTGCCGATATAGTCGCGCACACCGGTGACGAGCGCCGACCAGGCCTGCTGCTCGATGCTTGGCACCTCGACCACCTCGCCCGCGACGCCGCCATCGGGCGCCACTTCGACCATACACAACGCCTCCTCGAACACCGGCGCACGCGCCGCGACGCGGCCCTCGACGTCAAGTGCGAACGAAGCGCCGTCAAACACCACCTCGTCCTGCCCGCCGACGAGGTGGCTGTAGAGCAGCGGCATGCCCACTGCGCGTGCACGCTCCGCCATGCGCTCCTCGCGCTCTGCGATCTTGCCGAGATGAAACGGCGACGCGTTGAGCACACACAGCACGTCGGCGCCGGCAGCTTTTGCACTTCGCGCGGGCTCGTCGAACCACGCGTCCTCACAGATCGCGATGCCGAAGTTGCAGCCGCCGACATCGAACACGACCGCGGCCTGCCCGGCGTCTCGGCCCGAGGCAAAGTAGCGCCGCTCGTCGAACACCTGATAGTTCGGCAGCTCGCGCTTGCAGTAGGTCGCGATCACGTGCCCCCCTGCGAGCACCGAGGCCGCGTTGAAGCGATGCGGCACGGCATACGAGTGAGACCTAAGATCGCCCCGCGCGCCGAACTGGTGCGGATGTCCGACCACCACATGCAAACCCTCGTAATCCGACAACTCGACCGCAAGCTGCCGCAGCGTCTGCGCGCAGGCGAGCATAAAGCTGTCGCGCAGCAGCAGGTCTTCGGGCGGGTAGCCGCAGAGCGCGAGTTCAGGCGTCAGCATGAGACGGGCGCCTTCTGCATACGCACGGCGCGCTGCATCGACGATCAGGCGCGCATTGCCCGCCAGGTCGCCGACCGTCGCGTTGATCTGGGCCAGCGCCACCTTGACCGGAATTCGCTTTGACATATGAGTGACGCAGATGACACGGTGAGTTCGAGCGAATATGTTATCCGGCTCTTCGACGACCCCGCAGCGCTCGACGCAGCGCAATGGAACGCGCTGCTCGGGCACTCTGCGACGGCAACGCCGTTCATGCGCCACGAATACCTGGTCGCACTCCACGCGTCGGGAAGCGCAACGCGCGAGACGGGCTGGACGGCGTGCTTCCTCGGCGTCTTCGAAAGCCGCCGCGCCGACCCAACGCTGATCGCCGCCTGCCCGCTCTATTTCAAGGACCACTCTTACGGCGAATACGTCTTCGACTGGGCCTGGGCCGACGCCTACCAACGCCACGGCCTGGCCTACTACCCGAAGCTGCTCTGCGCAGTACCGTTCACGCCGGTGCCGGGGACGCGGCTGCTCGTGCGTGACGACGGCCTGCGCGGCGTCCTGCTCGCCGCGATCGAGCAGCTGGCGCGCGAAACGGTCGCTTCGTCGATTCACCTGCTGTTCCTCGACGACGCCGAACAGCGTGCCGCGCGCGACGCTGGCTGGATGCTGCGCAGCACGGTGCAGTTCCACTGGACCAATCGCGAACCTCAGCCTTACGCGGACTTCGACGACTTTCTGGCCGGCATGCAGCGCGAGAAGCGCAAGAAGATCAAACAGGAGCGGCGCAAGGTGGCCGCCGCCGGCGTCCGGTTCGAGCACCGCAGCGGGCACGAGATTTCAGCCGACGAATGGGACTTCTTCTACCGCTGCTACACCCTCACCTACCGTGCGCACCGCTCCACGCCCTACCTCACGCGCGACTTCTTCGAGCGTATCGCCGCGACTCAGCCGGAGCACTGGCTACTCTTCATCGCCTCGCGTAACGGGCAGCGCATTGCCGCGTCGCTGATCGCAATCGACGCCGAGCGCCGCCACGCCTTTGGTCGCTACTGGGGTGCGACCGAGGCGCTCGACTGCCTGCACTTCGAAGCCTGCTACTACCAACCGCTAGCGTGGTGCATCTCGCACAGCTATCAGCGTTTCGAAGGCGGCGCGCAGGGCGCGCACAAGATGGCGCGCGGCCTGCTGCCGGTGGCCACTGCATCGGCGCACTGGCTCGCGCATCCGCAGTTCGCGCAGGCGGTTGCCGAGTTCCTTCAGCGCGAGGGCGAGGCCGTGGTTGGCTATCTCGACGAGCTGAACGATCATGGCCCCTTCAAGTCCACAGCGGCGCAAGACGATTCGAAGCGCAACTGAATCGGAACCCTGCTCCGTTTCGGACCACACGACCCGCGAGACGTTGCCGACTTCGCGCTACGAGCCCGCCACCTTCATGCGCTCGATCAGTACCGAGCCGATCGTCTTCGTGCCCATCGTGTAGGCATCCGCGCCGACCGCGGCGATCGACTTGAACATCTCGCGCAGGTTGCCGGCGATCGTGATCTCGTGCACCGGATAGGAAATACGCCCACCCTCGACCCAGAAGCCCGCGGCGCCACGTGAATAGTCGCCGGTGACGTAGTTGACGCCCTGGCCCATCAGTTCGATCACGAACAGGCCGCGGCCGAGCTTGCGCAGCATGGCGTCGAGGTTGTCCGCGGGTTGCGTGAGCTTGCTCGTGAGCTTCAGGTTTTGCGAACCACCCGCATTTCCCGTCGTGCGCATGCCGAGCTTGCGCGCCGAGTAGGTCGACAGGAAATAGCTCTGCACGACGCCCTCGCTGACCACCTTGCGCGCGTGTGTCGCAACACCTTCGTCGTCAAACGGCGCGCTCGCCTTGGCGCGCGGGATATGCGGGTCTTCGGCGATGTCAATGTGGGCAGGCAGCACTTGGCGGCCGAGGCTGTCGAGCAGGAAGCTCGACTTGCGATAAAGCGCGCCGCCGCTCGTCGCCTGCACGTAAGCACCGAGCAGCCCGGCAGCGAGCGACGATTCGAACAGCACCGGCACCTCGCAGGTCGCGATCTTGCGCGAGCGCAGACGCGATAGCGCGCGCTCGGCCGCATAGCGGCCGACGGCTTCGGGCGCCGCAAGTTCTTCCGGCGCGCGCATCGAGCTGTACCACGCGTCGCGCTGCATGTCGTCGCCGCCCTTGCCCGGCAGCGAGGCGATCGGCGCGACCGACAGCGAATGGCGCGAACTCGCATAGCCACCGCGAAAGCCACGCGTGTTGCCGGCGAAGAAATGCGACTGCTGCGCCGACACG
>JBDTSN010000398.1:0-3371 GCA_039931145.1 Burkholderiales bacterium
ATCGTGGCGTGGGGCCTTGCGCCTGGCGGCACACTGAGCGTCCTGCGCGAGTGGGGACGGAGATGTTTACGGGTCATAGAGTGCTCCTGGAATCGACCTTTTACGCATTGGTCAGCACATCGTCTGTGGGCCGGCGAACGTGCCGAGCTGGGTAGCAGCGTCGCGATCAGATCGGTAATCAGAGTCTGGGCTCTGTACCTAGGTACAGAGTCAAGGCCCTCGTTTCGCGCGCCGCGCCGAACGACGGCGGCGCTACAACACCAGCCGGGAGAAGCGAAGGCGGGCCGGCGGCCCGAAGGGCGGCGGCCTGGCGTCGAGATCGCGACGTGGTGTCGCGGCGACGCTCGTTGAGGCGATCCAGTTGATCACCGTGAAAGGCGCAATACCCGGATCGGTCAGATCCAGTCCGGAGGGCGCTTTCGTGCGGAGCGAATGTGAGCCCTCGGCGCAGGCCTCTAAGCAGGGTGGCTTCGACGGGCTCGATTCCTCTTCGTGACTCGCCACGACCCCGAGGTGACCGGCGGTGATGGCGGCGGACTGCGCGACGGGCGCCACGGCGACGCTCGAATCAATTGGCGGGTGTGCGTGGGTAACAGAGTTCTCCAGCACGCAGGCATTGACTGCGCCGCTTGCGAGCGCGAACAACCACACCAGCAGCATCGTCAGCGCGGTGTGGCGTCGGGTTCGAGAGTTCGCAATTGCGCGCATGAATGTATGCGATTCAGTCTGTGCAAATCCGTTCGTGCGGAGCGCCTCGACTGTGATCGCGATCAAATCTTGACGCGCGGGCGAAGTGGCGCCAGCCGCCTCGGGCGTAGGCCGGCGCGCAGGATAGGAGGCTGGCGATAGAACTCATGGCTTAAGTGCAATTTCAGTTGCGGCGTTCGAGTTGCGGTGAATCGGCCGGCAAGAGTGGTCAAGCGCGGCCGATGGCTGCAATGGCGATTGCGATGCTTTCGGCACCTGGCGGCAAACGTGTCTCGTGCAAATCTTCATTCCTCCGCGCCATGCGCTGGATTCGCGGCGGCGAGCAACCGGCGCCATCGGCCGGGCCTTGGAATGAACATCGGCACGCGCCGCCGGTAGGCCTCATACCGTTCGCCGAACTCTTCGGCCATCTTCGTCTCCTCGCGCCGGGCGAGCAGGGCATAGACCAGCACGATGACCGGGAACATCGCGACCGAGAACAGCGTCGGCCAGTGCACGACGCCTTCGCCGAACAAGGCGATGAACAGTCCTGTGTACTGCGGATGCCGGACAAACGCGTACAGCCCGTCTTCGGCCAGACGCTTCTCTTGGTGCGCTCGGTGGAGCTCGCGCCAGCCCTGTGCGAAAAGGCCCAGCCCGGCGAACAAGAGCGCGTACCCCAACACCATCGAAATCAACATGCCCAATTCACCCACGCCAAGCAACGTAGACCAGAGGCTGGCATTCAGGTCCGTTCGATCGAGCCCGAAGAAGCGCGCCAACAGGTAGATCGTGAGCGGGAACCCATACATCTCCGCATAGAGCGCGATCAGAAACGCCTGAACCAGGCCAGCGCCGGCCCACTCGCGCCAGGACTTCGGGGCCATGTAGCGGTACAGGATCCAGCTCGCGATCACGATCATGATGATCGCGATGGCCCAGGCTCCGGAATATGCAATGTTTTCATTCATATCGAGGCTTCCTTGGCCATAGTGGCTATGCGGCGCGCGCACTCATCGGCGGACGTAGCCATGTTTTGGATCGGACGAGGACCCGCTTGCCGCCGCCGGAGCTTCGGACCGTTGCGCAGCACGGCGTGCTGCGCCGTCCGCCAGTGCGTCGGGCTCACTCGAGGCGTAAGCCCAGACATGACCTCGTGCCCCGCGCTGACGATCGCCTGGGCACCGGAACTGCAGACCCGGTCGATCGTCATGGCGGCCACGTTGACCGGCACGTCGGCATTGATCGCTGCTTGACGTGCCGGGTTCATCTTGGCGCCTGTTTGGACAACCTGGCCCATGACTACGTCGCCGAGTTCGCTCCCGTCGAGACCCGAACGCGCCAAGATGCGCGTATCACGGCCGCGCCGAGATTCACGGTGGGCGTGTCCTTGAGGGTTCCGGCATAGGTGCCGACGGCAGTGCGCACTGGCGCGCACAGCGCTGTCGTAGGTTGATGGTTCACTTCGGCTCCTTGTCAGTGGCGGCCTGGAACCAAGCAAGGCCTTTAGGCACGTGGTGCAGCCCGCGATGGCAAGCCGCGATGCGCACAGGCTGGCCGCGGCCGGCTTTGCATGCGGGTGCGCGTAGGATGGTCTCCGGCTTCGCATATCGGCTTTCACATTCGGTGCTCGCGGTAGACAATTCCTTTCGCCTGCTGCAGTTCGCGCACATATCGAACGATTTGCGTGACCTGTTCGTCCGTGACCTCAGGCTGTGCTGGCATGTCGCCGAACGGCCAATGGTGTCTTGGTACACCGCGTCGCACCGCCGATTCAAAGGACGCGTCCGGATGGTGCCCGGGGTTGTAGATGTCGTTCACCAGCGGCGGGCCTTGTTCGGTGCCGATCCCGTTCTTGCCATGACACTTGGCGCAGTTGGCGTTGAAGGCTGCGCGCCCCGCCAACGCGACGGGCGAGAAATCAGGGACGGTGAAATTCTTTGCTTGCGCGCTGCCATCGGATGCGCCGGACCCCAGCAGTTGCCATCCAGCGATGCCGATGCCGGCCACAACGACGGCGGCCAGGATCAGCTCGGACAGTGAGAGTGATAGCTTCAAGGTGGACCTCCAGGTCTGCTGCGGGAACTGCGGGAAGGATGTCGGGCGCCGCTGCCATTCCCATCGTCAGGGCGGCGGTGCATGGTGTGACCTGCACACGTCGTCGCATCAGAGCCGCGCCGGCACCGGCCTACAGCGTATGTGCAAGGATGTCCATCGCGTCGGCGTCGGGTCAATCCGACTGCAGGTCCTTGTTGCGAAGCCGCAGGGCATTGCTGATGACGGATGCCGAGCTCAGGCGCATCGCCAGCGCGGCGATCATCGGCGACAGCAGCCAACCGGTGAACGCGTACAGCACACCGGCAGCCAGCGGTATGCCGAGCGAGTTGTAGATGAACGCGAACGTCAGGTTCTGCTTCATGTTTGCCACCGTCGCCATCGAGAGGGCGCGCGCGGTCGCGATGCCGCGCAGATCGCCCTTGACGAGCGTGAGTTGAGCGCTGTTCATCGCGACGTCGGTGCCGGTGCCCATCGCAATGCCGACATCGGCCCTGGCCAGCGCCGGCGCGTCGTTGATGCCGTCGCCGGCCATGGCGACGATGTGGCCCTCGGCCTGCAGCTTCTCGACCAACTTCAGCTTGTCGGCCGGCTTGACTTCGCCATGCACTTCGTCGATGCCCAGGCGC
>JBDTSN010000399.1:0-3350 GCA_039931145.1 Burkholderiales bacterium
GCGGAAGTAGTCGCCGCCCTAATAGTCGAAGTTCTCGAATTGGAAGCGGAACGTGCCACTCGAAGCGGGCTGAAGACTTGTTGCTAGCCGCAGAAAGAAAAATTGGTCAGCTTGCGGCAGCGATGCTGCAACCATTCCATTCTTGGCGTTCGTGAGAACAACGATCGGATTGGATGACCGTAGAGCAGTTTGCAATCAAGGTCAGAAGCTCACTCCGGTGTCAAGCATGCACCCAATTATGGGAACTTGCGATCATCCGCTCCACGCTGCGGGAACTGCTCGCCGCTAGACTGCGGATTTACGTGCCGCAGAATGCAGCGGAACTTCCCGCGCGTCTGCCGCAAGGCCGCATAAATACTGGGATGAGAGCGCGGATTGTGATTCCTGTTGTCGTGGGTTCGAGCCCCATCAGCCACCCCACCGAATTTCGTATGCCAGAGGGCTCCATTGGCGTCGATGGCGCCGGGCGGCACGCACTGAATGGGCGGATTCATAGCGCGATCGTGGCCTCAGCGATCGGCGCGGATGGTCGGAATGCGGACGCGGCATTGAATGCCTGACGGGTCGGCTTCGTGCCATTCGACCTCGCCGCCGAGTTGCTTGACACGCTTGCGCACGCCGCCAAGTCCCAGGCCATGCGACCAGTGCTGAGGGTCGCGACCACGACCGTCATCCATCACTTCAAGCTCCAGGCGATCGCCCTCGAGTTGCAATGAGATGTCGACCCGGCGAGCGCCGGCGTGGGCGATCGTGTTGCTCACAAGTTCGCGCAGGACGCGCGTCAGCGCTGACCACTGCACGACATTGAGCGAGACATCCCGCTCTGAGTCGAAGCTCCAGCCGAGAACGATGTCGGCTGCCGTCAGGCGCTGCGTCAGATCCGCCTTCCACTCCGCGGCAGCATGGCTCAGTCGGTGGCTGCCCTTCGCCAGCCCGCGCGTCAGCGTCTTCAGATCCTTCAAGGTGTGGCGCAGGTACTCTTCCATCTCGGGCGACTGCGCCTTGTACATCAGCGTCAGCAGGCGGGCGCCGATGTCGTCGTGCAGATCCTGCGCGATGCGGCTGCGTTCTTCGTTGCGCCCTTGCTCGACGGCGTGGTCGAACGCCACCGCACGCCGCAACTGCTCGACGATGCGATCCGCCAGCCGCGCATCCTCGATCGAGAACCGCCCGCGGCCGTGCCCCGCATGGCGCAGGCGTATTGAAGTGCTCGGGCTCGGTGCGCTCGGCTCGATCACAAGCACCGGGACCGGTGCGACAAGCGTCGCCCCCCGATCTTCGACGCGTGCCGCGCTGAGCCGATCGTTGCCGAGATCGGCCTGCATCGGCTCGAAGCACTCGCGCAGCAGTTTCATCAGCAGTTCGGGTGCGCGCTCGGGATGCGCCTCGACCTCGCGCGCACTGCGGTAGAGCTGCTCGAACATGCGCTCGGTGGTGAGCCGGTTGCGACTCAGCAGTTGATTGAGTATCCATTGACGCGCGCCGGCATAGACGGCAAGCCCGATAAAAAGCGACAGCGTGAGCGATGCAAACTGGCCGAACGAGAACACCGCGACGAACAGGAGGTCGAGCGAAGTGGCTACTGTGGTGATCGCCGCTAGCAATGAGAACTCGCGCAGGATCTGCTGCGAGCGGGCGAAGAACGGCACCAGCAGCAGGAGCGAGGCAAGAAACACGACCCAGATGGTCGACGCCACGCCTGTCAACTGATTCGCTGCACCAGCCACCCGAACGGTCGTCGCGATCGCGAGCGTCAGCAGCACCCAGGTCGCGACGACGACGAGCCCGAAGCGCCGCAACTGCATCACGAGCGGGTCGGCTTGCGCACGATACGAAGCGCTCAGGATTGCGATCCCGATCAGGCAAAGCGCCATCACGCCAAGTTGTGTCCACCACCAGACGTTGGTCAACCAGCCGAGAGCCTGGAGCGTGACCAGCGCACCCGCGAAGGCCCAGGACAACATCGCAAACGCACCCGCAGTGCGAACGCGCGGCGCATAGAGGCTGCACAGTTGCACCGCTGCAGCCGCAGTGACGAAATCGAATGCCATGCGCGCAGTCATGTCCCAGCCCGCGAACGGCTGCGGCAGGCTGAGGCTCGGCGCCGACGCCGCAGCGATGAAGACGAGATTGCCGGCCTGGCACAGCGCCATCAGCGCGTAAAGCAGGTTGGGAGTCGCGGGCCCGGCAAGCACCATGACCATCGCCGACAGATAGAGCACGAGCGCGATCGCCGACATCAGCCAGAACACGCCGCCCAAGCCGTCGAAGCCGGGACGCTGCAACGGTGCTTCGACCTGCGACCCGTCGCTGAAATGCAGTCTGGGTGACGGCTGGCCGAGCAGCTCCGACACCTGGGCGTGCAACTGTTGATGCCGTTCGCGCGCCTCGTCTTCGACCATCCAGCGCGCCGTACGCTGCAACGCCAACGCGTCGGGCAATTCCACTCTGCGATCTGCAGCACTGAGCGCAACGAGCGTCTTGCCGGAATGCGGTTTGAGCGCACCGCCAGCGCCCGCCGCGAGCTCGATACCTCCGGTCGCGCCTACCTGCCAATCGGCAATGAGCTGCTGGGGCTCGCCCAGCCAGCGTGCAAGCAGAAACAGCCCGCCGCAGCCGAGCAGCGCTGCGCCAACGAGCAAACGCAAGCGCCAGCCCATCCAGCGTAACGCACGCGTATCCGATGTGCGATCACCAGCTTCCCCCGGCAACGCCTCAAACTGAGCCACGGCAGGGCCAGGGACGTCTGCAAAGCGGCCATCGCGCCTTGCCTGCATGCGTCATGCCGCAGGCGCTCCTACACCAGCCCCTGCTTGCTCGCAAGCACCGCGGCTTCGGCGCGGCTGGACACGTTGAGTTTCTTGTAGATCGACTTGATGTGATCGTTCACCGTGAACCACTTGATTCCCATCAGGTTCGCGATTTCCTTGATCGTGAAGCCCTTGCTGAGATAGGTAAGCACCTCGCTCTCGCGTGGCGTGAGCCGCTCGTGATCGAGTGGCGCGCCGCGGCCGAGCGGTGTCGGGCGGCTGCTCTGAAATCCCGACGGCGGCGCCGGCGCGTTGTCGGAGCGGCCGTATCCCGGGCCTCGGATGGCCTGGCCGTCCCGGAAATGGGTCAACAGCCGGCGCGCGATCGCCGGCGACAGCGGTGGCTGGCCGCGCACGATCTTCTGCAATTCTTCGACCAGCACTTCGAAGCGGTCCTCCTTCAGTAGGTAGCCGTCGGCGCCGCATTGCAGCGCGGGGAAGAGGTGGTCGTCGTCGGAATAGAGCGTCGTGACGATCTTGGTCGCTGGGTAGTGCGTAAGCAATTGCAGCAACTCCATACCGTTGCCATCGGGCAGTTCG
>JBDTSN010000400.1:0-3346 GCA_039931145.1 Burkholderiales bacterium
AGCTTGCGCAAAAGATCGGCAAGCCGTATCGCGAAGGCTTCGTCAAGAACCGCTACGTCGGCCGCACCTTCATCATGCCGGGGCAGGGCATGCGCAAGAAGTCGGTGCGCCAGAAGCTCAATGCGATCGTGTCCGAGTTCAAGGGCCGCAATGTGCTGCTGGTGGACGACTCCATCGTGCGCGGAACGACGAGCAAGGAGATCGTGCAGATGGCGCGCGATGCGGGCGCGCGCAAGGTCTACATGGCGAGCGCCGCGCCGCCGGTGCGCTATCCGAACGTCTACGGCATCGACATGCCGACCAAGGCCGAACTGATCGCGCACGACCGCACAACCGAGGAAATCCGTGAGTTCATCGGCGCCGATGCGCTCATCTATCAGGACATTGCGGCGATGAAGAAGGTCGTCTCGGCACTCAACCCCAAGCTGGATGGCTTCGAGGCGTCGTGCTTTGATGGGCACTACGTCACTGGCGAACTCTCGGATGCCGAGCTCGACGCGATGGTGAGCGGTCGCGGATCCGAGCCCGACGACGATGATGACGACCGCCCGCAGTTTGGGCTGCAGCACGCGACGGAGCAAGCATGATGGCCGACAAGAAGCTGCCGCGCGTGGAACTCCCGCATGACGTACGGCCCGATACCGTGGCGGTCCGCGCCGGCCTGCCACGCAGCCAGTGGGGCGAGAACTCAGAAGCGCTCTTCCTGACGAGCAGCTTCGTCCACCCCGACGCGGCCACCGCCGCCGCGCGCTTCGCCAACGAGGAAGAGGCTTTCGTCTATTCGCGCTTCTCGAATCCGACGGTGATGATGCTCGAGCGCCGCTTGGCGGCGATGGAGGGCATGCAGTCCTGCGTCGCGACGGCCAGCGGCATGGGCGCGATCACGCTGCTCGGGCTGAGTCTGCTCAAGGCCGGTGATCACGTCGTCAGCTCGCAAAGCCTGTTCGGTTCGACGATCGTGCTTTTCGCGCGCGAGTTCGCCAAGTTCGGCATCACGACGACCTTTGTCTCGCAGACAAATGTCGACGCGTGGCGGCAGGCGATCCGGCCGGAAACAAAGCTCCTCTTTGCCGAAACGCCGAGCAACCCGCTGACCGAGGTGTGCGACCTTCGTGCGTTGTCTGCGATCGCGCGTGAATGCGGCGCATTGTTTGCCGTGGACAACTGCTTTTGCACCCCGGCGCTGCAACGGCCGATCGATTTTGGCGCCGACCTCGTGATTCACTCGGGCACCAAGTACCTCGATGGCCAGGGCCGCGTGATTGCCGGCGCGGTCTGCGGGTCTGAAGCGCTGATCGAAGGCAAATTCATTCCCGTGATGCGCAGCACCGGGATCACGATGTCGCCGTTCAATGCGTGGGTCGTGCTCAAGGGTCTGGAGACGCTGTCGATCCGCATGCGCGCGCAGTCGGAGAGCGCGCTGCAATTGGCGCGCTGGCTCGAGGAGCAGAAGAGTATCGAGCGCGTGTTTTATCCGGGCCTCGCGACGCATCCGCAGCACGAGCTCGCGATGGCGCAGCAATCGGGTTGTGGCGGTGCGGTTGTTTCGTTCATCGTCCGCGGTGCGGCGCAGGGTGGCCCAGACATCGCGCGGCGCAATGCGTTTCACGTCGTCGACAGCACGCACCTGTGCTCGATCACTGCCAACCTCGGCGACACCAAGACCAGCATCACGCACCCGGCAAGCACTTCACACGGGCGGCTGAGTGAGGCGCAGCGCCAAGTTGCGGGGATCACCCAGGGGATGATCCGGCTCGCCGTCGGCCTCGAAGATGTGCGCGACCTGCAAACCGATCTCGAACGCGGCCTCGCGTCGCTTGTGTCGTGAGCCAGAATTCGAGCCGCGTGCGAACCCGATTCGCGCCCTCGCCGACCGGCTTCATCCACCTCGGCAATATTCGCTCGGCGCTCTATCCATGGGCGTTTGCGCGCGCCAGCGGCGGCGTGTTCGTCCTTCGCATCGAGGACACCGATGTCGAACGCTCGAGCGAAGAGGCCGTTCAGGTGATCCTTGAGAGCATGCACTGGCTCGGTCTCGACTGTGACGAGGGGCCTTACTACCAGATGCAGCGCATGGATCGCTACAAGGCGGTCCTTGCGCAGATGCTCGCGCAGGGCAGCGCGTACCGCTGCTACATGTCGAGCGCCGAGCTCGATGCGCTGCGCGAACGCCAGTTGGCAGCGAAGGCCAAACCGCGCTACGACGGCACCTGGCGCGCCGAGCCGGGCAAGACGCTGCCATCGGTGCCCGCTGGCGTCGAGCCCGTGCTTCGATTTCGCAATCCGATCGGCGGATCGGTCACGTGGGACGACAAGGTCAAGGGGCGCATCGAGATCAGCAACGATGAACTCGACGATCTCGTCATCGCGCGTCCAGACGGGACACCGACCTACAACTTCTGCGTCGTCGTCGACGACATCGACATGGCGATCACGCACGTGATCCGCGGCGACGACCACGTGAACAACACGCCGCGCCAGATCAACATCCTGCGTGCGCTCGGCGCCGAGCCGCCGGTGTATGCCCATCTGCCGACGGTGCTCAACGAGCAGGGCGAAAAGATGAGCAAGCGCCACGGCGCCAAGCCCGTGACGCAGTATCGCGACGAAGGCTATCTGGCCGAAGCGGTCGTTAACTACCTCGCACGCCTCGGCTGGAGCCATGGTGACGACGAGATATTCACGCGCGAGCAACTGGTGCAGTGGTTCAACCTCGATCACCTGGGCAAGAGCGCGGGCCAGTTCGACGAAGCCAAGCTGCGCTGGGTGAACGCACAACACATCAAATCGACGCCGGATGCGGCGCTCGTACCACTGGTGGCCGAGCAACTGCGCCGGCGCGGCATTGCGGCAGAGGCGGATGCGCATCTCGAACAGGCGATCGCCCTGTTCAAGGATCGATGCGCGACGACGCGCGAGATCGCTGATTGGCTGACGATGTACTTTGCGCCGGTCGTCCCCTCGAGTGCAGATCTCGAGGCGCATCTGACGCCTGCCGTGCGCCCGGCCATCGAGACGCTGCGGGAAGCTTTGAGCAACGCCGACTGGAGCCGCACCTCCATCCAGCAATGCGTGAAGGATGCACTCGCCGCACATGGTCTGAAGATGCCGCAACTCGCGATGGCCGTGCGCGTACTCGTTTGCGGCCGGTCGCAGACGCCATCACTCGACGCTGTGCTTGCGTTGTTTGCAAAGGAAGTGGTACTCGCGAGATTGCGAGCAGCCTGAATTGCTGGCTATAATTTCAGCTTCGCTTGGACAGCGTACGGTGTAAACCGGAGCCGACGCAATGCGGGGGTATAGCTCAGCTGGGAGAGCGCTTGCATGGCATGCAAGAGGTCAGCGG